>JAQWPD010000099.1 GCA_029245525.1 Gammaproteobacteria bacterium
CCATGACGAGTTTCACAGGTAATGGCCGACCGCACCTTCACCTGATCGATACCATGTTCCTCCATGGTGTCGGACATTGCCTCATCCATAAACGTACCGGCAGGCAGCAATACCTCATCGGTACCTGCTTTCATGATTGGGTCTGCAAGAACACGCCCAAGCACTCGTTCCCGCAGTGGCTCCACCACATCAGCACCTTCAACGATGGGGTTCAAAATAACGCCATCCTGAGTTTTACAATCAAACTCCGTAACAACCAAATCCTGAGCAACATCAACCAATCGGCGAGTCAGGTAACCGGAGTTAGCGGTCTTCAATGCTGTATCAGCAAGGCCCTTACGAGCACCATGAGTAGAAATGAAATACTGGAGAACATCCAGGCCTTCGCGGAAGTTTGCTGTAATAGGAGTCTCGATGATCGAACCATCAGGCTTCGCCATCAAACCACGCATACCAGCAAGCTGGCGGATCTGAGCGGCAGAACCACGGGCGCCAGAATCAGCCATCATATAGATAGAGTTGAATGAGTCCTGCTTAACCAAATCTCCCTTGGCATCCTCAACTTCCTCTTTGCCAAGCTTGTCCATCATGGCTTTTGCAACGAGGTCGTTAGTGCGAGACCAAATATCGACAACCTTGTTATAACGTTCACCGTCTGTAACCAGGCCATCAGAATATTGCTTCTGAATATCCTTAACTTCCTTTTCGGCCTCAGCAATGATCTCCGGTTTCTTATCAGGAATAACCATGTCATCGATACCCACTGATGCACCCGAACGAGTTGCATAGGCAAAGCCGGTATACATTAATCGATCAGCAAAAACGACCGTTTCTTTCATGCCGACCTTGCGATAGCACTGATTGATCGAATCAGATATCGCCTTCTTGGTCATGTTCCGATTGATAACCTCAAACGGCAGCCCTTTCGGCAGAATCTCAGACAACAGGGCACGACCGACTGTCGTATCAACAATATGGCTTTTCTGTTTCAGAGTGCCATCTTCATCAATTTCTGAGTCCTGAATACGGACTCGGATCTTGGCTTGCAGGTCCACATGGAAATCACCTGTTTCTTCATTGCGGGTGTTACGCGCACGATGCACCTCAGTCAGATCGCCGAAGACCGCGCCTTCACCACGCGCATTAATTTTCTCGCGCGTCATATAATACAGACCCAGAACCACATCCTGCGACGGCACAATAATTGGCTCACCGTTTGCAGGTGAGAGAATATTATTCGATGACATCATCAATGCACGGGCTTCAAGCTGCGCTTCGATCGACAATGGCACATGAACGGCCATTTGGTCGCCATCAAAGTCGGCGTTAAAGGCCGTACAGACTAAGGGGTGAAGCTGGATCGCCTTACCTTCAATAAGCACAGGTTCGAATGCTTGAATACCTAAGCGATGGAGCGTGGGAGCGCGGTTTAACATGACCGGATGCTCACGAATGACATCTTCAAGGATGTCCCAAACTTCAGGACCCTCACGTTCCACCAAACGCTTTGCCGCTTTAATAGTGGACGCCTCACCCTGCAACTGCAGCTTACTGAAAATAAAGGGCTTGAATAATTCCAACGCCATCTTCTTCGGCAGACCACACTGATGCAACTTAAGGGTAGGCCCAACAACAATTACTGAACGACCCGAATAATCAACTCGCTTACCCAGAAGGTTCTGGCGGAAACGGCCCTGCTTACCCTTGATCATGTCAGCCAAAGACTTCAGCGGACGCTTATTAGTGCCAGTAATCGCTCGACCACGACGACCGTTATCAAGCAGCGCATCCACAGACTCCTGCAACATGCGCTTTTCGTTACGAACGATAATATCGGGAGCATTCAACTCCAGAAGACGGCGCAGACGATTGTTCCGGTTAATCACACGACGATAAAGATCATTTAGATCTGACGTCGCAAAACGACCACCATCAAGTGGCACCAATGGGCGCAGATCAGGCGGCAACACAGGCAGCACGGTTAATACCATGTGCTCTGGTTTTATTCCGGACTGCAAGAACCCCTCTAGCAACTTAAGTCGCTTAGACAAGCGCTTGATCTTTGTCTCGGATGAGGTATTCGAGATATCTTCGCGAACCTGAACAATCTCTTGCTGCAAATCAATACTCTTCAGTAGATCAAGAACAGCCTCAGCACCCATTTTCGCATCAAATTCGTCGCCATACTCTTCCATGGCTTCAAGATACTGCTCATCATTCATTAAGGTATTGCGCTCAAGCGGCGTCATACCTTCCTGAGTAACAACAAACGCCTCGAAATAGAGCACACGCTCAATTTCGCGCAGCGTCATATCAAGCATCAGACCGATGCGAGATGGCAGTGATTTAAGAAACCAGATATGCGCAACCGGACTCGCTAGGTCGATATGACCCATACGCTCCCGCCGCACTTTAGTCTGGGTAACCTCAACGCCACACTTTTCGCAGACTACGCCACGATGCTTGAGACGCTTGTACTTACCACACAAGCATTCGTAATCCTTAACCGGGCCAAAAATCTTGGCACAGAACAAGCCGTCGCGCTCTGGCTTGAAGGTACGATAGTTGATCGTCTCAGGCTTCTTAACCTCACCAAAAGACCAAGATCTGATCATTTCGGGGGAAGCCAACCCGATACGAATCGCATCAAAGTTTTCAACTGTATTTTGTGTCTTGTAGAACCGGAGCAAATCTTTCATAAAGTCACCTACGAGCTAAAGCTGCACTAAATCCTATTGGTCCTGTTCCAGGTCAACATTGATACCCAATGACCTGATTTCTTTTACCAGAACGTTGAAGGATTCAGGCATGCCTGCATCCATTTCATGCGTACCATCAACAATGTTCTTGTACATCTTGGTACGACCCTGAACGTCATCCGATTTAACGGTGAGCATTTCCTGAAGAGTGTAGGCCGCGCCATACGCTTCAAGCGCCCAGACCTCCATCTCACCAAAACGCTGACCACCAAACTGAGCTTTACCACCCAATGGCTGCTGAGTAACCAAGCTATAGGGCCCGGTTGAACGCGCATGCATCTTGTCATCAACCAAATGATTGAGTTTCAACATGTACATGTAACCCACGGTTACTTGCCGATGGAAAGTTTCACCGGTGCGCCCATCAATCAACGTTGACTGACCACTCGGATCAAGGTCGGCAAGCTGAAGCATGCCCTTAATCTCTTCTTCACTGGCGCCATCAAAAACCGGCGTCGCTGTGGGAACACCGTTACGCAGATTGCCGGCCAACTCAACGACTTCGTCATCAGACAGCAGCTTGATCTCTTCTGTCTGTCCGCCAGTCTGGTTATAGACCTTATCGAGGAAACTCCTAACATCAGTCACTTTGGCATTAGCATCTAGCATGCCGCCGATCTTAAGACCAAGACCTTTAGCGGCCCAACCCAGATGAGTTTCGAGAACCTGACCAACGTTCATGCGCGAAGGCACACCCAGCGGATTCAAAACCACATCAACGGGCGTTCCGTCTTGGGTATAAGGCATATCTTCAACCGGAACGATCGTAGAAATAACACCTTTATTACCATGACGACCAGCCATCTTGTCACCCGGCTGAATCCGACGCTTAACAGCAAGATAAACCTTAACCATTTTCAATACGCCAGGCGCCAAATCATCACCTTGGGTAATCTTCTCACGCTTTTCTTCAAACAGACGATCAAACTCTTCACGCTGGGCTTTCAAACGAGCCGCAGCCTTCTCCAGCTGGGAATTTGCATCATCGTTACGCAGACGAATTTCAAACCACTGATCCTGAGTAATTCCCTCAAGATAGGCCTGCGTTATCTTGCTGCCTTTCGACAGCTTGTTCGGGCCACCTTCAGCAATCTTGCCGAGTAACATTTTCTGAATTCGCTCAAAAATATCCCGATCCAATATACGAGCCTGATCATCAATATCTTTACGAACGCTCTCTAACTCTGAGCCCTCGATTGACAACGCACGGCTGTCTTTATCGATTCCATCGCGAGTAAACACCCGCACATCAATGACGGTACCATCCATGCCGGGCGGCACACGCAAGGACGTGTCTTTAACATCGGAGGCCTTTTCACCGAAAATTGCGCGCAGCAGCTTCTCTTCTGGAGTCAGCTGAGTTTCACCCTTAGGTGTCACCTTACCAACAAGAATATCGCCGGAATGAACCTCTGCTCCAATAAACGCTATGCCGGCCTCATCAAGCTTGCCGAGCGCAGCATCACCAACATTAGGAATATCGCTGGTAACTTCCTCGGAACCTAACTTCGTATCACGTGCAACACAAGTCAGTTCTTCGATATGGATCGTGGTAAAACGATCTTCCTGAACAACGCGCTCAGAGATGAGAATTGAATCTTCAAAGTTGTAGCCATTCCATGGCATAAATGCCACGAGCATATTTTGACCCAATGCCAACTCACCTAAACTGGTCGAAGCGCCGTCAGCCAGAACATCACCGCGAGCAATCTGATTGCCCGTCAACACCAAGGGGCGCTGATTAATGCAGGTATTCTGATTCGATCGGGTGTACTTAGTCAGATTATAAATATCAACGCCCGACTCTCCGACAGTGGTTTCGTCATCATTCACACGCACCACGATGCGAGATGAATCGACAGAGTCGATCACACCACCACGCCGAGCAACAACTGTTACTCCAGAGTCAATCGCCACGGTGGCCTCCATGCCAGTGCCCACGAGTGGGACATCGGAACGAAGCGTCGGAACAGCCTGACGCTGCATGTTCGAACCCATCAAGGCACGGTTAGCATCATCATGCTCGAGGAATGGAATCAGCGATGCGGCAACCGACACAATCTGCTTGGGCGACACATCCATATACTGAATATTGTCTGCAGACATCAATGTTGTTTCATTTTTGTGACGAACAGGAACAAAGTCGCCGACAAACTTTTTCTTGTTATCCAGCTCAGCATTAGCCTGCGCAATAACGAACTGACTTTCTTCAATCGCCGACAAGTACTCAATCTCATCAGTAACCTTGCCTGCTGTTACCTTGCGATAAGGTGTCTCAAGGAAACCGTAATCGTTGGTGCGGGCATAGACAGCGAGCGAGTTAATCAAACCAATGTTCGGGCCCTCAGGTGTTTCAATCGGACATACACGACCGTAATGGGTCGGATGCACATCACGAACCTCAAAGCCTGCGCGTTCGCGGGTTAAGCCGCCAGGACCCAATGCAGAAATACGCCGCTTATGTGTAACCTCAGACAGCGGATTGTTCTGATCCATGAACTGCGACAACTGACTAGAGCCAAAGAACTCTTTAACAGCTGCAGCTACAGGCTTGGCATTAATCATTTCCTGGGGCATGAGGCCATCAGAGTCGGCCAAAGTAAGGCGCTCTTTAACCGCACGTTCTACACGAACCAGACCCACACGGAAGGCATTCTCAGCCATTTCGCCGACGCTACGGATGCGACGGTTACCCAGATGGTCGATATCATCAACACTACCTTCACCGTTACGGATATCGATCAACACATGCAATACAGCAAGAATATCTTCATTGCTCAGTATGCCGGGGCCTGTACTCTCGGTGCGGCCAACGCGACGATTGAACTTCATGCGACCAACGTCAGACAAGTCATAACGCTCGGGGTTGAAGAACAGGTTCTGAAACAAATTCTCGGCAGCATCTTTGGTGGGCGGCTCACCGGGACGCATCATACGATAAATCTCAACCAAGGCCTCAAGCGGTGTGGTTGTAGCATCGATACGCAGCGTGTTTGAAATATAAGGACCACGATCCAGATCGTTCACATAGAGAGTCTTAATCTTAGTGATGCCTTTTTCGATTAGCTGATCCACCAACTCTTCAGTCAACTCATCATTGGCAGCAGCCAACAATTCGCCGGTTTCCTTGTCGACAACTTCATGAGCCAAAATCTTACCTTCGAGATACTCGTTTGGTACAACAAGCTCCGAAACAGTCGACTTCTCCATCTCACGAACGTGGCGAGCAGTAATGCGCCGACCCTCTTCAACAATAAGCTTGCGGCCCAGCTTAATATCAAATATTGCGGTCTCGCCGCGCAGTCGATCGGGAACTAGGCCCAACTTAATCGCTTTTTCAGAAAGATGAAAATCATCCGTCTCAAAAAACTCGTCAAGCATCTCCTGACTGGTATAGCCAAGAGCCCGCAGAAAAACAGTAACCGGTAACTTACGGCGCCGATCAATACGAGCAAACAACCCATCTTTTGGATCAAACTCGAAGTCGAGCCAAGAACCGCGGTAAGGAATAACCCGAGCAGAAAACAACAATTTACCCGAAGAATGCGTCTTACCTCGATCGTGGTCAAAGAACACACCAGGAGACCGATGCAACTGAGAAACAATAACCCTCTCAGTACCATTCACAACGAAGGTGCCGTGGTCAGTCATCAATGGCATTTCGCCAAGATAGACTTCCTGCTCACGAATTTCCTTTACAACCTTTTTGGAAGCCGGTGCGTCTTTGTCGTAAATAACCAAACGAACCTGAACCCGCAAAGGGGATGCATAGGTTAAACCGCGCAACTGACATTCTTTCACATCAAATATCGGCTTGCCCAGCTCGTAGCTAACATACTCAAGCGCGGCATTGCCCGAGTAACTAACAATCGGAAACACGCTTTGAAATGCCGCATTCAAGCCTGATGCTTGCCGCTCTTCAGCGGAGGCAACCATGCTCACGAACTTGCGGTATGAATCTATCTGAATCGACAAAAGATATGGGACATCCAGAATACTGGACTGTTTACCAAAATTTTTGCGGATCCGCTTTTTCTCAGTAAAGGAATAAGCCATTGAACAGCACCTCGATCAGGCTGTAACAAACAAATTTAAGCGACAACCCACGACGCAAGACAGGCAACTTATGCCTGCCCACGCCGTCGGCGTAACTTGCAACAAACAACTAAACGCCAAAGCGATCAGCTACTTGATCTCTACTTTAGCGCCAGCCTCTTCAAGCTGCTTCTGTACAGTTTCAGCCTCGTCCTTAGACGCGCCTTCTTTCACTGCAGTCGGAGCACTTTCAACCATGTCTTTGGCTTCTTTCAGACCAAGACCGGTTACAGCACGAACGGCTTTAATAACGGCTACTTTTTGTTCGCCGAAAGAAGCAAGAATGACATCAAATTCTGTCTTCTCTTCAGCGGTTTCAGCAGCAGCCGCAGGACCTGCAGCAGCGGCTACAGGAGCAGCCGCAGATACGCCCCAATCTTCTTCCAACTCTTTAATCAGCTCAACGAGCTCCATTACAGGCATTTCGCCTAGCGCTTTTTTGATATCGTCACGTGAAACAGACATTTATCTAACTCCAAAATTTTTAAACGTTTCCAAATCTAACAACAAGCCTTAAGCAGCCTGCTGCTGGTCTTTATAGGTAGCAATAACTCTTGCAAGCATGGCGGGTGGCTCCGCAATAGTGCGGACAAACTTCCCGGCAGGCGCCTGAAGTAACCCAAGCAACATAGCGCGAGCCTGATCCGATGTTGGCAAACTAGCCAATCTTTCCAGATCAGAAGCAGGGTACAAATCCCCACCAATCGCTACAGCCTTAGTTACAAGGTCCTTATTGTCCTTAGCGAAACTCTTGATGACCCGGGCAGCTGCACCCGGCTCTTCTTGAGAAAACGCCAAAACCAAGGGACCCTTCAGAGCATCAGCAAGACATTCAAACTCAGTACCTGCAACTGCACGTTTCGCCAAAGTGTTCTTGACAACGCGAACGTAGACACTCTCCTCACGAGCTTTCGCACGCAATTCGGTCATCTGCGAAACAGATAAACCACGGTATTCCGCAGCAATGGCTGAAAAAGCCGATGCCGCCACCTGATTTACTTCAGCAACAAGTGCCATCTTGTCTTCGAGCCTGAGTGGCATTTCTTTTCTCCTGGCCTTCAACATGTTTCAACCAACAAAAATATCTTTGTTGGCTGTGATGGACACCACCTAGACCAGACAAACTGACTTTGGTAACGCCATCTGCGCAGGTTAATTAATATTAAGATTCCGAATGAGCGAAATCACCTGCGGTCTTCGATGAAAGCGATCCACTTATGCTATAAACCAAAATACACAGGCTCATACCACAGGTTTTACGCCGACATTTTTTCTAAAAGAACTATATTGTGCTCTGATCAACCACTAAGCCCGGGCCCATAGTTGATGACACACTCAACTTCTTCATATACACGCCTTTAGCAGACGAAGGCTGTGCTTTCGCCAGGTCCGCTAGCAGTGCTTTTAAGTTTTCATGCAATTTTGCAGGCTCAAAATCAGCGCGGCCAATTGCACAATGAATAATGCCGCCCTTGTCGGCGCGATACCGCACCTGCCCGGACTTAGCATTAACAACGGCGGCCTCAACATCCTGCGTTACAGTGCCCACCTTAGGGTTAGGCATCAGGCCGCGCGGACCAAGAACACGGCCCAACTGACCCACAAGACGCATAGCATCCGGAGTAGCTATAACGGTGTCATAGTCTAGCTCGCCGCCCTTCATGCGCTCGGCAAGATCCTCAAAACCTACGGCATCCGCACCAGCTGCAAGAGCTTTTGCAGCGTTGTCGCCCTGCGCGAACACGGCAACCCGAATCGTCTTGCCTGTGCCGTGAGGAAGCACCGTTGAGCCTCGAACCGCCTGCTCAGACTTGCGCGGATCAATACCGAGATTCACAGAGACATCCACAGACTCAACGAACTTTGCTGTAGCCAGTTCTTTTACAATAGCAATCGCCTCAGCAATCGGATAAACGCGGGTAGGGTCTATCTTGCCAGCCATTGATTTGGTCTTTTTAGTTAGCTTAGCCATCAATTAACCCTCCACTTCCAGGCCCATACTGCGAGCAGTGCCCGCAACAATTCGGACAGCTGCATCCAGATCATTTGCATTCAGATCGCTCATCTTGATATTGGCAATTTCTTCAAGCTGAGCGCGAGTCACCTTGCCGACCTTTACAGTATTTGGTGTGCCACTTCCCTTCGCAATGCCAGCCGCTTTACGCAAAAGCACGGCTGCTGGTGTGGTTTTCGTAATAAACGTAAAACTGCGATCGGTATACACAGTAATAATCACAGGAACGGGAAGGCCTGCTTCAACACTCTGAGTCTGTGCGTTAAATGCTTTGCAAAACTCCATAATGTTGACACCCTTCTGGCCCAAAGCCGGCCCCACCGGCGGGCTCGGGTTTGCTTTCCCTGCAGGGACCTGCAACTTAATATAACCGTCGACTTTTTTAGCCATTTTTCACCTCTGTGGGTACATGCGCGCGAACGAATTCGCGCTCCCCTCTTTTAGTAACACTCAAAATGCGGCCGGCCCTACCGGACCTAAGCAGCCGAATAGAACCTGAACTCAATACAAAAACTAAGAACCCTGACCTAACCCTTTTCAACCTGACCGAAGCCAAGCTCTACCGGGGTTGGCCGACCCAAAATTTGCACCGCCACCCGCAGCTTGTTTTTCTCATAATTTACGGTTTCAACAACACCGTTGAAGTCATTAAACGGGCCTTCAACAACACGGACAACTTCGCCAGGCTCAAACATCACTTTCGGTCGCGGCTTGTCAACGCCTTCTGTAACCCGGTTCAGAATCTGATTGGCTTCTGCCTCGCTAATAGGCGCAGGGCGATCACTTGAGCCGCCAATAAAACCAAGAACTTTGGGCACTTCCTTAACCATGTGCCAAGTTTCGTCATCTAACTCCATCTGCACCAGTACATAGCCTGGAAAGAACTTTCGCTCACTGCTGCGACGCTGACCCTCACGCATCTCAACTACTTTTTCCGTTGGCACAAGAATTTCGCCAAACTTATCTTCTAAGCCGGTCAACTTGATTCTCTCCTCAAGAGAACCTTTGACCTTGTTCTCGAAATTCGAGTAGGCGTGCACGACATACCATCTAAGAGCCATGCGCTATCCCCCTTGACCAGTAAGCAATCGGCTAGCCCAGAGCAAAAAGAAGTCCAGACCCCAAAAGAAAATCGATAAAATCAATACGAACACAAAAACGGTTAGCGTAGTCTGGAAAGTCTCCTGACGAGTCGGCCAAATAACCTTACGCAGCTCTATTCGCGAACCCTGAATAAAACGCCATAACTCACGCCCCTTATCGGTAAGCATTGCGAGCACAGCAGCGACTGCCACGCCCGCCAGCACACCGGCGACTCGCAACAATATCGATTCATCCTCGTAGTAGTAGTAGCCGACGATACCGCCAACCAAAAAAGCTACTGCGAGAACAAGCTTTAACGTATCCAATATGCTCGGACCGGTTTCTGCCTTTGCGTTCATCTATATTTATCCGTTACCGAGTCATGGCAGGCCAGGAGGGAATCGAACCCCCAACCTGCGGTTTTGGAGACCGCCGCTCTGCCAATTGAGCTACTGGCCTACTGCCTAACTCAATAAACTTATCAATCAATTACTCAATAATTTTTGCAACAACCCCGGCGCCTACGGTTCGTCCACCTTCGCGAATTGCGAAACGCAGACCGTCTTCCATAGCAATCGGAGCAATTAACTCGACCTTCATCTGAACATTGTCACCAGGCATGACCATC
>JAQWPD010000026.1 GCA_029245525.1 Gammaproteobacteria bacterium
GAATGGAAAGGTGCTGCTGATTACTGGGCATTAGCAGAATCAGTCAGATCACAAGCCATCGGCTGGAGCTACCCTGACCCGAAACCAGCCTTCGAAACCATCCATGACTGGATCTGTTTTTATCCTGGTAGGATTGAGTGCTATATCAATAACGAACGCGTCAGGCCTCAGGAAGGCGGCTTTTATGGTGGCTGGGTCACTAACAACATTGCTGGGCCTTGGAAAGGTGCGCCGGATACGGGGCATTGGTAGCTTGGCTATGTGGTTTACCCTATGTCGATAATTAGGCTGGGCTGAAATACATCACGGAGAACCATCTTTGCTGGTTCTGCCATACTTTTCCCAAGGAAAAACCAGCCTCCTCTGCTAGAGCAATAAATTCACAAGGAAAGATTTTTTACACTCATAAAATTGCCATCAAACATCTGCAGCGAGACGAATACCAGAGCACTGCCAACGATCTCGAGGATAGAAAAAATTTCGATAACTTGAACGAATATGAAACGCTTGACTTAGACATGAGCCACCGCGTAATACCATCTGACCATTCATAAATTTACCATTGTATTCACCCACGGTACCCGACAAGGGTTTATAGCCAGGATAAGGAAGGTACGCGCTTTGGGTCCATTCCCAACAGTCACCATATAACTGATCAATTTTGTCGCTAGCATTACGACATGGTTGCGGCTGTAAGCGACCTGTATCAGCCAAATTACCAGCAACGTTTTGCAGCTGAGCTACACTTTCCCACTCCGCTTCGGTAGGCAGTCGCTTGCCTGCCCAAGCGGCATAAGCTTGAGCCTCGAAATAACTTAGGTGGCTAACTGGCATTGACTCGTCGAGGGTTTGCAAACCATCAAGCGTATATTCGAGCCACTGACCATCGAGATAACCCCAGTACAATGGAAACTTCCAATTACTCTGCTGCACTTCGTGCCAGCCATCTGCTAACCAATAATCTGGATTCTCATAGCCGCCATCGGCAACAAACTCCATATATTCGCCACTCGTCACCAAACGATCGGCAAATTTAAAAGGCGCGAGATATTCGATATGCCGTGGCTGTTCATTATCAAAACAAAACGCATTCTTGTAATGACCCGTTTCAAGCTTACCGCCCTCACAGAGAATAAACTTTAAAGGCGCAATTTTACTACTCGGAATCGTAGCATCGACTTGCTGCCGATAAGCTGGAAATAGAGGGCTCTGAAACAGGTTGTACTTGATATCTGTAAGAATAAGTTCTTGATGTTGTGCCTCATGATGCAAGCCAAGTTCGATACGCTGATGAATAAGGTCAATTTTTGGATGATCAACCTGACTCAATAAGTCAATAATCGAAGCATTCACCATTTCTCGATACTCGAACACCTCTGCCAATGTCGGGCGAGACAATAGCGACCGCTCTGCTCGGGGAAACTGCTCGCCAATACCGTTGTAATAAGAATTAAATAGCACTTCATACAGGGGATTAAGTGGCACATAGTCCGAACTGTATTCGCCCAGCACAAAAGTTTCAAAAAACCAGGTGGTATGAGCGAGATGCCATTTGGCAGGACTCGTTTCAGGCATCGCCTGCAAGTTGCAGTCCTCAGGTGTGAGCGTTGAGCACAGAGACACACTGGACTCTCGCAGCGCCATAAAAGTCCCAGCTATGGTTTCGGATTGTTGTGAAGCGAGGTCTATAGTATTAGATTTCATGGTGTTCAACGATACTCGACCCGTGCCGTCAAATCGACTGAATCCACGTCGCAACCAAGCTGCAGCCACGCGCCCTTTACTGACAACTGCAGGGCACTGAATCGCTTCCGTTGCAAACGAGACGACCAGTAAGCTGCTAACTGCACTGCTGCAGAGCCGGTTGCGGTATCCTCCGGCGAACCGTACTGTGGCGCGAAGTAGCGAAATACAATGGCACAACTTCTGCCAACAGCATCACTAAAACCGTCTGCATCCTTTGACTTTGCCGTTACGATGAGAGCCCGCTGAGTCGCCGCAATTAACGCGCCGAAATCGGGCTGCAAGGCTTTAAGCGCAGAACTGTCCGCCAATTCCAATACCAGATAACTCGAATCACCGCCAACAGTTGCAGCAGCCATCGGTTCTACGCCGAGTATGGCCTCAGTGAATTCCGGCACGGCGCACTCTACCGGTGACGGCTTGCTGTAGGTAAGAGTGATTTCGCAAACATCATTGGCTGAGTCTGTAGAAGCCAATCGCGCCTGCCAGTTTTGCTCTGCGTTTGAGAACTCAAGTACCGTTTCATCTTCTGTCTCTGCCGCGAACTGATCGAACACGACATGTGCCGCCGCGAGTGCTCCAAGACCGCAAAACTGTATGCGCTTGCCATCGGGGTTAAAGCTTTCGGCAACAAAGTGCTTGCCATCACCTGCAACAAACACCTGTGTATTATCACACGTATCATCGCCCGCAAAAAAAAACTCTGCGCTCGACAGTAGTTCGGTATCGGAAATACCCTCGAGAAAATGCACATTGGCTAAGCCCCCACTATGAGGATTCAGGGTATGCATACAACGAACCAGTCGCTGCTCAGTCATAGAGGTTCTGGGATACGCTAATCAACAAGCTGCACACCCTTCCAAAATGCGATGTGGCCTTTGATTTCGTCTGCGGCGGACTTAGTTTCCGGGTAATACCAGGCCGCATCGGCGTTCTCTTTGCCATCGACATCCAGCGTGTAATAACTGGCCGTGCCTTTCCAGGGACAGACGCTTGTGGTCGCGCTGGGCCTGAAAAATTCACATACAATGGCATCCTTCGGGAAATAGTGATTACCTTCAACCACCACTGTGTCGGTGGATTCGGCGATGATTGTGTTATTCCAGACAGCTTTCATAAGTTTTCCAGCATAAAAAATGGGTAAGAACATATCCAGGCGGAGATTATAAAAAAGATCGTTTACTGCGATTAAGCAACTAAAGTTTCGACTCGTGCCAATCCCAAGCAGTAGGCGCCAAGAAAATACTATCTAAGCCTCAACAGCCTCAACAACAATGGCCTTTCCAACTGCGAGTTCAAGATCCTCTTCGTTTAAAGACTTGTTTTTGCCTAGCCGAATGTCATGGTATGCAGCATCCTCTGGAAACAACGAAAGATAAGAAACCAGTTGCCCTTTTATATAGACAGGGTTATCAAATATCGCCTTTGCATCATAGTCAGCAGATTGACCTTTTATCAGCAAGCTAACTCTGGCGCGCTCACGGAGATTTCTCCACCACTGATTTTCAGCCGCAGTAAAACATCTCACAGTATCACCCTTCTGAATGTAGCGAACCGGGGTTGTAAAACGCTTGCCACTTTTCCTGCCGGTAAAGGTGATAAGCATAAGACTTTCACTCAACACGCCATGAAACGGAGATCTCAGCAAAACTATCATCACTGGATTGATGATCTTGAATAACCACTCAGGGAGTTTCACATCAGCTCAACTTATAACAATCAACTGATAAACTATTCGCGACTTTAGGACGACCAGATTCACTTTTCTAGGCTTACTAAGTCCATATGCGAGCTGCAGCACTGCATAAACTCAAAAAAGCCTAAACCCAAATTACAGGAATATAATGGTCACGCTGTACATGAGCTTACGGCCGTTAAAACACCCAGAATATACTCGCCGGATTTCAGGTCAAAAAAGACCGCCGTCCTCATTGATCGGCCTTTCGATTTCTCCCTCAAGCCCTGTCGACAAATCAAATGTCAG
>JAQWPD010000037.1 GCA_029245525.1 Gammaproteobacteria bacterium
AATGAAGATGGCAAAGATACTTGATGAAGGTCAGCCATTGTATGGCCTTTGTAATGCCTACAACCCTAACTTCAAACCGCCTGAACGTATCGAGCAACTTGCCGAAATTTATGTGCGCGAAATGCGGCAGGTGCAGCCAGAGGGCCCGTATCATATTTGCGGCTTTTCTGTGGGTGGGTTGATTGCATACGAAATGGGTCGCCAACTGGTAGGAAAAGGACACCAAGTGCGGTACTTGGCACTTATAGACCCGGTATTCTCAATTCAAAAATGGTCGCGGACAAAATGGATCCGAAATGCATTCACTGTCAAAGGACGCCGTCTTGATGCAATAGCCTACTTTGCAAAGCGGGGAGTTCAGGCTGGAGCCTCACGCATCCATACATTCTGCCGTGTCAGCAAGGCCTGGGCTTATGAGTTGCTGGGCAAAGAACTGCCTATTGATTTGCGCCGAGTCCGTCATGCGGGTGCTATCCGTGCATCTCACCACAGTTATCTTTATAAGCCCTTTGCAGGCAAGGGCATTATTTTCCACCCGGAAATGGCCGATGATGATGACTCGTATGTGCGTTTCTGGAACTCGGTTCTCACTGAAGGGGCAACGGTGCATGCAATGAAAGGCGTCAAATTGCATCTTGAGTTTTTGGCTGAGCCTCACCTAACACGGGTTACGAAAACGATCAATGAAGATATGGGCAAGCTGAGCAACAGCTAAACCGAGGCTTCTCTCAAGCACATGAATTTTATCGGGCCGTTATTGTTCTGATGCGCAGCAAATTACCACACACAGGTACAACTATATTTACCGTGATGAGCGAACTCGCGCGGAGGCACAAGGCACTAAACCTCTCACAGGGGTTTCCTGATTTTGCAGTGCCCGAAGCGCTGCTTGATCGCGTCAATCATCACATGCGTATTGGTCACAACCAGTATGCCGCTATGCCCGGAGTTCCAGAGCTGCGTTATGAGCTTCAGCAGAAAATAGCTGCATGTTATGGCATAAATACAAATGCTGATACCGACATCACCATCACCTCGGGCGCTACCGAAGCACTGTTTAGCGCGATACAGGCCTTTGTCGGCTTAGGCGATGAGGTCATCGTGTTTGATCCGGCCTACGATTCCTATGAACCATCGATCACACTGGCTGGCGGCACTTGTATTCATTTACCCCTTAGTGGACCCCGCTTTGCTATCGATTGGCAGCGCTTCGAATCGGCTTTAAGCGACAAGACCCGGTTGGTAATAATAAATTCGCCGCACAAC
Source organism: Gammaproteobacteria bacterium (assembly GCA_029245525.1). Taxonomy (GTDB): domain Bacteria; phylum Pseudomonadota; class Gammaproteobacteria; order Steroidobacterales; genus JABIQA01. The sequence continues at coordinate 1,267 of JAQWPD010000037.1, forward strand.
CCCACCGGCGCCGTGATACAACGCAGTGACCTGGATACACTGAATACATTAATCGCCAAGCGAAATATTCTGGTGCTTAGTGATGAGGTCTACGAACACATCATCTTTGACGGGCACCGTCATGAATCACTGCTCAGCCATCCGGAACTGCGTGAACGCAGCCTGGTGGTATCATCGTTCGGTAAAACCTACCATGCAACCGGCTGGAAAATCGGCTACTGCGTAGCACCTGCCGAATTGATGAACGAGTTTCGTAAAGTGCACCAATTCAATCAGTTTTGTGTCGCCACACCGCTGCAGTACGCACTCGCCGACTATCTGCGCGAATGCCCAGAGCACTATCGGGACTTACCCGATTTCTACGAAGCCAAGCGAAATTACTTTTGCAACCTTCTGACAGACTCACGCTTTACAATTAAAGCGTCTTCAGGCACCTACTTTCAATTGCTGGACTACAGCGGTGTATCGGATAAAATTGATACGGCATACGCTAAGGAGCTCACAGTGGATGCTGGCATTGCCAGCATTCCAGTGTCAGTATTCTATGCCCGACCACCAAAGCAAAAACTATTGCGGTTCTGCTTTGCAAAAGATGACGCAACACTAGAACAAGCTGCGGAGATACTGTGCAAGATTTAACTATCACCATGCTACAAATGGATCTGCAATGGCGACATCCCATCGGAAACTACAACGTAGCCGAACAATTGATTGCGGAAATGGAGGAGCCCACCGATTTAATCGTTCTGCCCGAAATGTTCAACACAGGCTTTACTCTTGATGCCGCTGATAATGCCGAAACCATGGAAGGCCCAACAGTTGAGTGGTTGCAAAAGCTGGCTGATCGCCAGCAGACAGCCGTGTGTGGCAGCCTGATCGTTAATGACAACGGCAAGTACTTTAATCGCATGGTCTGGGTGCTAAAAGATGGCACTATGGGACACTATGACAAACGGCATCTATTCCGCATGGGCGGTGAAGACGAAGGCTTTTCATCAGGGAACGAACGCTGTGTGTTTACGGTAGGGGAATGGCGAATTTTTCCACAGATTTGCTATGACCTGCGTTTTCCGGCATGGAGCCGGGGCCTGGATGAATTTGACCTGATGATTTATGCAGCAAACTGGCCGGCAACCCGCCAGTCTGCCTGGGACATTTTGCTTCCAGCACGGGCAGTGGAAAATCAGTGCTACGTTGCTGGCATAAACCGAATCGGTACCGATGGCAACAACATTATTTATACGGGTGGCAGTATGGCGCTCGATTTTCTTGGTCGCACCGTTAAATGCTGCGGGATTGCCGAGAGTGCCGTTACGGCGACACTGAAAGGATCTAATGCCAGGCGCTATCGGGAAAAATTTCCAGCGTGGAAAGACGGCGATAAATTCACCTTTGATCCGGCGCAATAGTCCCTATTGCTCAATGGTGCTATACCCCGCAAAAGAAAAACTGACATTAAACGCAACACAGCCTTAGCATTGGTGCTTCATAAAGAGGCAAGAGCCTCACCTGAAAGATGTGGATCTGGGCTTGTTTCTTTAAAAAACCTGCAGCCCGTTGTTGACAGAGCGCAGGCGCTGCTACATCGTTAGTGTACGATGAGGTACAAAGGGCCTCTTGAAATTTACGCATCACTGTCAAACAGCGAGCAAGGCCTCAACAAACTTATGAAACGATTGCTGGTTTTCCAACACGTACCCTATGAAGTTCTTGGCAAACTCGACCCGATGCTTCGGAATGCCGGCTTCAGAATCCGCTATGTAAACTTTGGCCGTGATCCAGAAACTCTGCCCGACGTCAGCAAATATGATGCAATGGTCATTCTTGGTGGACCGATGTGCATCAGCCAAAGCGATGCGTACCCGCATTTAAATATCGAAATTCAATGCATCCGCAATGCCATTGAACAAAACATACCCATTTTAGGCATTTGCCTCGGTGCTCAACTTATTGCGGCTGCGCTGGGTGCCAAGGTCTACAGCAACCACACCAAAGAAATTGGCTGGTATGATGTCACGCCGACACAAGAAGGGCTGCGGGACCCGGTCGTAAGGCATCTGGGCGGTCACGAACAGATTTTTCAGTGGCATGGGGATACTTTTGATATCCCCCCGGGTGCAGTCCATCTGGCGAGCTCACCCGATTGCGCCAATCAGGCATTCCGTTTCGGGGATAACATTTATGGATTTCAGTTTCACCTGGAAGTGGACCAACCGATGGTAGAGCGCTGGTTTACCATACCGAGCATGCTTAAAGAGGTGAGCAACACCGGCTACCTGAAATCAGCTGAGGAGATGCTAAAACAAACGCAGCAGCATATTAATGCGTCAACAGAGCTCGGTGAGAAAACCTTCGGTGCATTTATTGAGCTGATCAAAGCCGCACCAAAACGCAAAGCCATGCCATCCCGCTGAACTCTCAGAAATTTAATTTATTAAATTAACGAGTGCCCGAGCATTTACCCTAGAACATGCGTCGTCGCGCTTATCACCGCAACCATGCCAATAACGCCAGTTCGGTTGCGGGCTGCAGGATTTAGTGGATAGGCTCCACTGAACCGGCAATCGTCGGGTTGCCCGGCGCTTTAATTCGCACCACAATGGCCAACAGCGCCACCACTAGGTTCATCGCACCAACCAATACAAACGGTGCATAGCCACCATAGGTATCAAAGAGACGACCACCGATGGCCACCGCGACAAAGATACCGACGGCGCCCATGGTATTAAACATTCCCACCACAGCACCTCGCTTGAGCTTCGGCGCCTCCTGACTGATCAACACCGTGGCACCTAAAAATGCGCTAATCTGACCAACACCAAGCAAAAAGAACAGCAATACTGCTTGCAGGCCTAACGGGAACCCGCTTTGAGTGAACATCGTATCTTCATTCACAAAGTAAGTGGAGCCATAGCCAACGGCGGCAAGCCCCATGCACAGAATGATGGCCCCCACCCTATTCATTTTGTCGATGACGAAACCCAGCACAGGTAACCACAGCAAAGAAGCTGTGCCGGCAATCGCAAAAATCAGCGCGCCTTTACCCGAAGCCGTGGCGTAATCCAGGCCGCTGTCAATACCGACACGGGCGCCCCACAGAACCGTAAATGTGCCAAGAATGACTTGGTCGCCGCGTGCGACAAAACCGCAGGCGTAAGCGAGCGCAATACGCGGGTTTCTTATCCCTTCGGTAAAGCCGGAAAACACCAGCTCGCGAAACGGTGGGCGCTCTTCCTTTTTGCCCGGCGTCCCCTTCATCAAACCCAGATAATAAATCACACCAGAAATAATGCAGGCCGCACCGACAATCGCATGAGTAATTCGGGTGGCTGCCAGCGGGTCGTAACCGGCCTCAACTAATGCGGGTGCTGCACGGGCACCAAATACCACCGTAACCAAAACAACGCCCAGGCCATTAAATGCTCCACTCACAGCAACAAACTTGCCGCGAGAAGCATTCGCAGGATAATCTGCTACGAGGGTACCGACCATGCCGGCGGATGCGCCCAGGCCAAAGGCATACAGCGCCCGATAAACCATCAATTGGTTAACAGTTTCGGCGTAAGGATAAAGAAGGTAACTGATACCCATCAAGATAATGCCGACGGAAGCAACTTCACGACGGCCAATGCGATCGGCTAGCACGCCCACCAAACCAAAGATAAGTATCTGCACAATCTCGGTAATAACGACCAGATTGCCGGTAATGGCACCCTGCTGGTCGGCCGGAACGCCAATTGCGTTCAGTACCTGCGCGGTACCGGTAGAGACAAATGTCAGCAAGCCGATAGTACTGAATGCCGCATAGAAAAATACAAACACATTGGTGCGGCTAACACCCGGTGCTAACTCTAGAAACCCGAGCTTAATCCCCTGCTGTGAACTATCGATTGACGCTTCAGACATCGTTAATTATTTCCTGTGCCGCTTAAAATTAAAAGCTGTCAAAAACAGACTGACGAGGCTCACCGTAAATATCAGAGTATAATATGGACAGACTTCGAACGTGTATAACTTAACACCTCTTCAAGACACTCTTCGCGGCCCAAACCACTATTCTTCCAACCACTGAAACCTGTGCCCATATAATGGCGACCGGTGCCATTCACCCAAACCAGGCCCGCGTCCATACGCCGCACCGTATTCATAGCGGTTTTCAGGTCATTCGTCCATACCGCTGCGGTAAGCCCAAGATCCAGGCAATTGGCCATTTCGATAACGTCGTCGGTGTCGCGCCACTTGAGAATCGATAAAACAGGTCCAAATACCTCCTCGCGAGCCACGCGCATATCCATGGTGACATCGCCGTAAACGGTAGGCTCAATCCAATAGCCTTTTTTAAACTGTGCACCTGCAGGGCGTTTACCCCCGGTAAGCAAAGTGGCGCCATCTTGCACGGATGATTCAATAAACGAAGTCACGTGCCGATAATGACCGGCTGAATTAACTGGCCCCATGCCTGACGCAGGGTCAGACGGGTCACCCAGATTAATGGCGCTTACGGCTGCAACAATTTTTTCAACAACGTCATCGTAAATCGATTCATGCAACATCAAGCGACTCGTCGAACCACAGGACTGACCCGACCAACTGAAATTCATGCCCGCCACCGCTGCTTTAGCAACTGCATCAGGATCAGCATCAGGGAATGCAATAAATGGATTCTTACCGCCAAGCTCCAGCGACAAATGCTTTACCGCCACTTCTGCGGCAGCGCGCTGAATGGCCATACCAGTGCCAACAGAGCCGGTAAAGCCAATACGATGAATTTTTTTGTGCCGCACAATGGCATCACCAACAACCATTCCCTGCCCATGAACGATGTTCACCAAACCAGGTGGCAACACCCCATGACAAATCTCGGCCATCAACGAAGCTGACAACGGACTTTGGTCTGGTGACTTGAGGATCACGGCATTACCCGCAATCAGTGGCGCCGCAAGATGAGCCGCGGCAAATAAAAATGGGTGATTAAACGGCACAATACGGCCGACAACGCCGTAAGGCTCACGCATCGTGAAATGAATATTTTCAACAGTAGCCGGAACACTTTCGCCTTTAATCTCAATACCAAGACCCGCGACAAAATTCAGATAGCCTTTCGCCAAATGAATATCGCCACCCAGGCTCGCTATGGTATTTCCGGTATCTGCAGCCTCAAGAGCAACAATTTCATCAGCCCTTGCCACAATGGCGTCAGCCAACTTCCGGATTATTTCACCTCGTTCCCAAACGGAAACTTTGGCCCAGGCTTCCTGCGCTTTCAATGCCGCCTGCACTGCGCGATCAACGTCAGCAACGGTGCCCGCAGGCACTCGCCCGTGAACCTCCTCGGTTGCCGGATTGATCGACTCCATCCACTCGCCTGACTCACTGGCAACAAACTCACCGCCAATGTACATCAACCGATCACCAAACCTGGTCTTCATCAACACACCTCAAACTGGATATTCCGCACAGCCCTGCACCATGCGTTGAAACCCCGATACCGGGATAGAGCGATACGATACTGACTGACTAAGGCAATACATTAAGGCTCACGATCGATGTCCACCTACTGGAGTTAAACCAGCAGGTTTCGGCGAATACTTAGTCTGGCATCCGATGCATGAACAGCGCCGGCGGATTCAGCGCCTGGCTCACAGCAGCGCTATTTGTTAAGTGCAGCCGGAGTCTGTTCTTTTGCGTAGTTCTCGAGGCTTGAGGCCCCAAAGCCTTCCCATGTGTCAGGCGCATTGAAATACTTTGGATAGTTCTTTTCAATATAGTCAAGCACATTTCGTGGCAGCACTTCTTCCAGGTCTTCGCCACTGCCCATAAAAGCGTTATACATACAGTGGCCAGGCTCCTGCCCCATCAGCATCCATGGCAACCACGGTGTAATACGGCCCCACGTGCCATAAAAATCAAGGGTGGTGAGCTTCTCGTTCTGCATATCTGCCGGGCTTAGATGGTAATTAAACATTTCGGATGCCTGCACCATTGGACCCGAAGACTCGCGCGGCCACGTGGTTGGGTCGAGCTTGTTCTTGTAGAGCAAGTGAATGTGCATTTCGAGCTCTAAACGACCACCGCGGCTCTGCCAAGGCAAAATAAACGGCACCATTTTCATTTTGGTTTTGCCCGTTTTCTCGTTAAATACTTCAGCACCCGGAAAACTCTTACCAATTTTAAAGTTGTAAGGGTCGTTTGCAACGTGCACCACGTTGACGGTTTCATTATTGAATGGGTTATCCCACTCTTCTAAGACTTCACCTGTTTTTAAGTCAGTGTACAAACCCACTTCACGCAAAATTTTCTGATACAGACCGGTTTTTTCTTCATAGTGGAGTCGCGATACGCCGAAGCCCTGAAAGCCCACAAGGTCTCTGACCTTCTCACCCGGACGCACGGCCATCACATAGCCTTTAAACCAACCGGTTTTTTGTTTGGTTTCGTTCAGATCACCCGACATGCGGGCAAAGGCGATTTGATTGCCAGCAGCCGTTCTCAGGTCAAGATACGGCCCATCCAAACCCGGCCCCATGGCCTCGCCTAATGCCGCAGATGTGCCTGCATCATCGGAAGCCAACACCTGCTCACCGGCCAGAGTCAATGCCAAACCGCTCGCACCAGCAGCACCTGCTGAGGCCAGCCTCAGGAAATCTCGACGTTCCAGTTCCATAAATTCGTCCCAGTGTTATATCGACTGCGCTTCAATCTTAATATTCGCGCCTGCCCCATAAAGATGCAAGGCGAAAACCCACCGCCTCCTGCAGCGCCTTTATGCACTAGGCCTGCTAATGATTGGCACCGAAATCCTCTCGGAGAGCAGCAACAAGCTGATCAATAAACAGCCCATGCCATTGGCTAAACATCTGTATTTTTTCAAACCATGCCGCTCAGACTGGTCGTACCAAGGCATGACAGCACTGATTAGGTTACACTTTTAACATTAAATCTTTACTAAGGGTGTATTCTCGGGGCCAATTAAATTTCTATAAGAAGGACATTTCAATGTTGAAACTTATACGCAAACTCGCGCTCGCTGTCGGTGTGCTGCTCGGTATTACCGTCGTGATCTCAGTGTTTTACCTGGCACGTGGTGGCGCCTTCAAAACCATAGACTCGCATTATGCCGGTGAATGCACGTCGTTCCCGCTGGAGGGCAGTGCGGAGGATATTGAGATTGACCGCGAGCGTGGCTTTGCCTACTTATCGCAGCTCGACCGTCTGGCAACAGCCCAAGGTCGTCAACCCGCCCCCGGATCCATCATGCGTCTAGACCTCAATACCATGGAACTGAGCAATGCTCTGCTGACAACAACTGATCACATGGGGCCACACGGAATCAGTCTGTATATCTCTCCGGAGGGAGAACGTACGCTATTCATGATCAACCATCCGGCCGATCGGGAAAATGGCAGCGAAACCATTAATCGCTATATCGAAACTCAGCCTGGAGAATTCAGCTTAGCCGAAGTGCTGAGCCATCCTGATGTTACCAGCCCCAACGATCTTGTGGCTGTTGGCCCAAAACAAGTCTATGTAGTCAATGACACGGGCGCCGAAGGCTCGCTGCAAAAGTTTCTGGAAAGTATCTTCGGTGTTGGCTATTCGAAGCTCGTTTACTTTGACGATGACGAGGCTCGCACGGTACTCGATGACGTTGCATCCGGCGGCGGTATTAACGCTTCCACCGATGGGCAGCTAATATATATTGCTGAAACGGGTGGCCAGAATTTACGGGTATTAAACCGCAATGCAGACGGCACTCTGACCGATGCAACCAGCGTGGCGCTGGGCACATCTCCGGACAATATCGATGTTGCAGCTGACGGAAGCCTGACTATTGGTGCGCATGCAAATATAATGGCATTGATCCAACACTTTATTAGTGGCGAACCTGCACCCTCACAGATACTCAGCGTTAGTGGTTCACCGGGGGCCGGCTATACGATAGAAGAAATCTATTTGAATACCGGCGAAGAAATTTCAACCAGCAGTGTTGGTGCAACCTATGGCAACAAACTGTTGATCGGTTCAATTACGGCGCGTCAAGTCCTTGTCTGCGAGGGCCGCATGTAAACGCTTTTACTGCAAAAATAAAAAAGCCGACGCCTTGTCGGCTTTTTTGTACCTCAGTTTTGTTGCAACGCAACCTAGTCCCGGACGCGCTTTTGCGGGAAACCGCGCCAAAATAACCTTTGCTCCGGTGAAACTGACACAAATGATAATAATTCGTATTTAATATTGATAATCATTCTTATTTAAGATAGGGTGAGAACCCTGACGAACAAGGGAAAAGCACCGGTAAAAGGCGTACAGTGACACGATTCCTTTGTTGGTCTCGGTGCACTGCCGCTCAACCCTCTGCCAGTCCGTAAGCGAAGGAAAGACAGCGACTGTTTCAATGCGAAAGAGCATAAGTGTGAACTGGTTCACAGTTTAAAAACTTGACGTTCGATAAAGTTAATGTAGGTACCTGAAAATTTAAAAAAATATTTCAACAATAATAAGTGCCAAAAACCGGGGAAGACTATGAGAACAAAACCACAATCGGTGATAGCAGTGATCGCTGGCAATAGCCTATTGATGTGCTTGTCGCTGTTCGCGGGTTCAGCCCATGCCACGACAATTGCGTTCGAGGATTTCGAATCGGGAGCAAACGGATGGCTCGACAGAGATAGCGGCTCACCAACGGTGAATGCAACAGGTGGTCACGACGGCGGAGCCTATATTAGTTTTATTGGCGACATCGCTACCAACACCGCCTCTTTTGGATCCGCACTGGTTGAGTTCCGCTGTCAGACAGCACCATGTGCTGCCAACAATAGCTTTGATGGTGACTGGATAGCTCAGGACGTCGTTTCACTCAGTTACTGGTTTAAACACTCAGCAGCTGTAAGTCTGCAGGCCTATATGCGCCTCTCAACTAACTGGAGTCTCAGCGGTGTGTCAGGCGCAGCCAGCGCAATCACGCTTGGGGATGTGTTACCAAACACTTGGACACAGGTTGTAGTGGATATCGAGCCCTCACAATTTGACCCTAGCTTTGGTGGTGGCAACTACAACGATATTATGAGCAACATCTATAAAATCCAACCGGGCATATTCTTCGATTTCGGAGAGGTCTATAACGAAACCGGAGTCACCTTTGCACTGGATGATGTTCGCCTAACTGCTGTGCCGGTTCCAGCTGCAGTCTGGCTATTTGGCTCAGGTCTGGCGCTTCTATTCGGTTACAAAGGGCGCAGACGTATTCGTGCCGCAACTTAGACCACTGAATACTTGATTTAAGCTAAAAAGAGAAATAAAAAATGCCCGCTATATGCGGGCATTTTTTATTTAGGGCATTCAAATAACTCTACCCTCCATCGACAGCTGCTCATTAGAAACCTTACATCATAATGTCGACTTTAATTAACAGATTAAGATTCATAAGCAAGTATTTCTCTCTCCTAGTTTTGCATCAAGAACCCCCGCAGAAAAACCCGGCATAGCGCTCGCCGATGGCACCAACAGAAATGATGCTGCCAACTGCATCATAAGTACAAAAAGATGAGGCAAGTCAGCAACAAAAAAGGGTCGGCTGCATAAACAGCCGACCCTTTCGTGAATACATTTGGGCGAATGGGTGACCAAGCGTCAACCCAGAATAAGGCGGTCTAAAATAGCCATTGTTAGCATCAAACCAAGCTGCACAATCGATGCAGCAAACGTGCGCCAGGCGTTCTTAATACAGGGCTCTCGGACCAGCTTGATGCTTTCCCAGATAAAGTAAGTGCCACCGACAAAGGCACCGAGCATGTAGATCCAACCCATGCCGAAGTAACCCAGTGTGAGCGACAGTAAAACCAATGGCACCGCATGCAATAGGATTACCCAGGTCGATACCTTGTCACTCACGAGTACCGGCAACATCGGTATATTAGCAGCCGCATAGTCTGCTTTGCAGGCATAGGCTAGTGCCCAGAAGTGCGGAGGTGTCCAGAGGAACAGCACAACGGCAAAAATAATCGGTGCCGGACTGGCTGATGCACCGACAGATGCCGCCCCCACCATCACAGCGAAGCTACCTGCAAGGCCACCAATAACAACATTCCACCAGGTACGGCGTTTCAACCAAACCGTGTACACCACGCCATAGCAGAACGAACCTAAGAACAGCCAGAAAGCAGCTTCAACATTGGTGGTAACGGCAACGGCCAGAATGGCGAACAGAGACAACAGCACAATAGCCATTTGCCAGTAGCTGTCGGCTTTAAAACGGCCCGTAGCAAAAGTGCGGCTGCTGGTGCGCTTCATCTTTGCATCGATGTCACGCTCATACAGCTGATTAAATGCGCCGGCACAGGAAGAACATAACAATACTGCCAAGCCCATGATGGTCATCTGCCAGACTGTTAGATCGATACTGGGGCTTGCCACTGCGCCAACCATAGCGCAAAGCATAATAAGGAAGCCAAGTCG
>JAQWPD010000048.1 GCA_029245525.1 Gammaproteobacteria bacterium
GACCTTATTGAGCAAACCTATCAAAAGCCTACAGGTTTGCCTGTGCGGGTAGGGCAGCGGGTTGTGGTCACCGCTGAGGAAAGTTGATCTAGGCGCTGCTCAGTAAAGCTCGTTGTTCCCCCTGTATTTTGCGCAAAAAAAAACCGCCGAAGCGGTCTTTTTTTGTTCTTCGCAGAAAAGCTTTACTTGCTTTGGCTTTGCTTGAACATACGATCAATCTTCTCGTTGGTCGCATCACAGCAGTCCTGGCTCTGCTGAGCAGTACGTCCAGCAGCGTCCGCGGAAGACTGGGCAGCTGCAATAGCCTTGTTTCCAGAGTCTACGGTTGTTTCAAGCGCGCTAACACGGTTTTGCAGGTCGACCATCTCGTCTTGCATTACGGTATTTGCGCAACCCGCGGTCAGAGCCAGTGCTGCGGCCAGAACGCTTACTTTAATCAATGATTTCATTGTTGATCCCTCGGTGTGGTCTTTATGAATTAAGAATCGCCAGTATTTCACTGCTGCGACGCGGATTATCATCTCGTAAACCTTATGGATAATCAACATGGGTGTATTAACTGTCTCATGCGGCTTCTCCGGTTGGTGTCTTTTTTGTTGGAAAGGGCAAAGCTGCTTGCCAATTATCAAATGCTGTATATAATCACAGTATGGTTATTTATACAGGTGTTTTTATGAATGATTTAACGCCACGTCAGGCTCAGGTTTTAGCCTTTATTCGTGAATCAATAGAGCTCGACGGCATGCCGCCCACCCGTGCGGAAATCGCCGGTCATTTGGGCGTCAAGTCAGCCAATGCCGCCGAAGAGCATTTGCGCGCCCTGCAACGTAAGAATGTTATTGAGTTGGTGCCCGGGACATCACGTGGCATTCAGTTAATCCACATGGGTGAGGAGCAAGAGGGTTTGCCGCTGGTGGGTAAGGTGGCGGCAGGCGAGCCTATTCTGGCTGCCGAGCATGTTGAAGACTATATGAAGGTTGACCCTTCTTTGTTTCATCCGGCGCCACATTATTTGCTGCGGGTTGACGGTATGAGCATGAAAGATGCCGGTATTCTTGATGGTGATCTGGTGGCTGTGCACCGCACGCCCGAAGTTCGTAACCGTCAGATTATTGTGGCCCGTCTGGATGATGAGGTCACCGTAAAACGCTATCGGCAAGATGGACGCACTGTCTGGTTAATGCCTGAAAACGAAGAATTCAGCCCCATTGAAGTGAACCTTAATGAGCAACATATGATGATCGAAGGTGTGGTCGTGGGTTTGCTGCGCCAAGGGCAAGCGCTGAGGAATTAACTCAGTTCTGATTCATCTTTCTTGGGGCATCATCTTTTGAGCAAGGGCTTGAAACAGTAAAGCTCCCATCATCTGGTGTGTCATCGGTAAGGTGTACGTATAACAGTCATAGCCGCGGATTTATAGCAATCGATTTAAACTGATTCAGTTTGATTCAGATCTGCAATAGGCCGAAAAAGCGAATACGAATTTTTCCTGCCATCTTCGTGGTGTGCAGTAGCTTTGCCGACGGCGATTTTTGTGAGGTGTAAATGCAATGCCCGACAGTCATGAGACAGCGCCGTCTGACGTTGATCCTTCTGAGCTTGATATGTCTGAGGGCAATGCTCATGAAGATTCCGCTGCCACCATTAAACGGGATAAGCAGCAGCGGCTTGAGCAGTTATTGCAGCATCCGCAAATTTTACGTGCTGATAAAACGCATGCACAGACTTTGCTGCCAACAGGCTTTGTTGAACTCGATCGCTTATTGCGAGGCGGTTGGCCTGCTGCTGCATTAACTGAAGTGTTTGTTGAGCGCTATGGCGGTGGCGAAATCAGTTTGTTATTGCCGGCACTGCGGCAGCGTGCGCTATCGGCAGGGCTTATTGTTTGGGTGTCACCACCTTATACACCATATTCCCCGGCTCTAACTCTGGCAGGTCTGGATTTATCACGGATGCTGGTAGTGGGCGCTACAGACAATCAAGGGGCACTGTGGTCGATAGAGCAGGCAGCGAAGTCAGGTGTCTCTGTTGCAGTGCTGGGTTGGGCTGCCGCTGTGAGTGATCATGCGCTACGACGTTTGCAGTTAGCCGCTGAGCAGCATGGTTGCTGGGTATTGCTGTTTCGGCCTGTGCGCTTTGTGCGTGGTCGTTCGGTTGCTGCGTTACGCTTGAGGGTCTCTCCGCAGAGCGGTAATGGTTTGCAGGTTCGGGTCTTGAAGAACCGCATAGCTTCACCGGGTTGTGTGACGGTGCTGCTGTGAAGTCTGTTCGGTATAACTCAGCTAAACGGCCTTTGCAGGCTGAGCTTTTTCCTCTTCAAGCTGGGGTTATTCGAGGCGGCCCTGATCAACCAGCTTCGGCTCAAGCACCTCCTGACTTGGCTTCTTCTAAACAGGCATTAGCCAATGCGGGGAAGTCCATCCGCAGTATGCAGGCAGTACAGCGGCTATGGTTTTGTGTGTCATTCCCTGAGTTGTCGCTCGCGGCCCTGCGTATCGGCGCTGATACAGTTGTTGTTTCTGGCGATGCGCTTCAAGGGGCTTCTGCTGATTTAAACGCACCATTGGCGATTACCGAGCAGCAGGCCGGTGCAGTGCAGGTGCTCAGCGCTAATGATGCGGCTAAAGCGCATGGTGTTCTTGCGGGTATGCCAGTCAATGCCGCTTTGGCATTAGTGCCTCAATTGATGCTTTGTGAGCGTGATGAGCATGCTGAAAAAGCTTTGCTCGAGTATTTGGTGCAGCAGGCAATGACGCTGACTCCGGTGGTGAGTGTGGCATCGTCATCGGCAATATTGCTGGAAATGCAGGGCAGTATCAGTTTGTTCGGAGGTTTGGAGTCACTGTTGGCCTTGGTGCGGCAGTTGTTCCGCGGGCATGCGTTGTGTCTGGCCAGTAGTCCTGTGCCACAGGCTGCACTCTGGTTGGTGCAGGCGGGTGTGGAATGGCATTTGCAGGATACGCATGACCCGCGCTTAAAATCGTTGCCTGTGCAGGCGCTGCAATGGCCGCAAGCTGTGCAGCAACAGTTCTTGCGAATCGGTGTTAAAACGCTTGGCGAATGCCTGCGTTTGCCACGCGATGGTTTCGCCAAGCGATTTGGTATTGAACGCTTGTATGAAATTGATCGCGGCTTCGGGCGTATGCCGGATTTGCGTAGGGCATGTCGTGAGCAGGTGCGATTCGATAGTCTGCTTGAGCTGCCGATAGAGACCGGTGATTACCAGCAGATTGCGGTAGTGCTTCATCTTCAGCTTGAAAAGTTGGCGATATTTTTACGTTCTCACCAGCTGGCAGTGCAGCAGTTTTGCATTAGTCTGATGCATCGTGATTTTATCCTTGAGCAGGGCGCGCAGAGCAGTATTACCGATATTCAGATGGACTTGTTAGACCCTCAGCCAGACACTCAGGGACTGGCTGAACTAATTGCTGTGCGCTTTGAGCGGTTGAATTTGGCGGCACCAGTTTATGCGGTGCAGTTTCGTGCAACAGCGTTCTTTGCATTAAGCACCCAACAACGAGATTCAGCATTTTCTTTTTTTTCTGGCAACACTGCCGGTACTTTTTCTGATCCAGTGCGGCCAGTCTCTTCCGGAGTTGCTGCTGCAGGAGGTTTGCGTTTAATTGAACTATTGCGTCAGCGTTTAGGGTATCAGTGCGTCTACAGCTTGTCGTTGAAGGCCGATCACCGACCAGAATCGGCCTGGATAAAGACCGAGCCTTTGCGAGAAGCAGAGATGGGGTCGCCTGTTGGTGCGCTCACCCGCCCGCTGTGGTTGCTGGTTCAACCGCAGCTACTCAATACACCCGATAGTGTGGTTGGGCAGCCTGAACGTATTGAAAGCGGTTGGTGGGATGGTGCCGATATGCAGCGTGATTATTTCCGGTGGCAGCATCGTTCCGGTCAGCGTTGTTGGGTATTTCGTGACCAAACGGGTTGGTACTTACACGGCTTGTTTGGCTGATGCCGGCTGTCAGTGCTTTGCCGGAATACGCCGAGCTGCATTGTCTGAGCAACTTTACGTTTCTTACTGGAGCATCTCATCCGGGAGAGCTTGTTAAGCAGGCAGCTAAGTTAGGTTACCGTGCTATTGCTATTACCGATGAGTGTTCTGTTGCCGGTATTGTTAGGGCTCATGTTGCGGCAACGGATGCCGGTATTCAGCTCATTATAGGCAGTCATTTTTATCTGGATGATGGTTTGCATTTGGTATTGCTGGCAACTAACCAGAACGGTTATGCACAGCTGTGTCAATTAATAACGCAGGGCAGACGTGCAGCGGAGAAGGGCAGTTATCAGCTCAGTCGTCAGGATATCAATGCGATGGTATTGGACGATTGTTTGTTGCTGTGGCCACCGGCTGTTGACAGCAGTATTGCTGATGCGGCTTGGTTGCACCAGAAGTTTTTGGGACGTTGCTGGATTACCCGCAGTGTTTTTCTTGAAGCAGGTGATGCCGGCCGTGAAGAGCATGCTGCAGAACTTGCCGCTGCTGAAAAAATACCTCAGGTGGTCACCGGTCAGGTGCATATGCATCGGCGTAATCGCAGAGCATTGCAGGACACTCTGACGGCGATACGACATGGCACAACCCTGAAAGCCGCTGGTAAACGCTTGTTTGCGAATGGCGAACGTTATCTGCGCGGACGTTCCCGGATTTCGGCTCTGTATCCACGGGAGTTTATTCAGGCCAGTTGCGATATCGCGGCACGTTGCAATTTTAATCTTAAGCAACTGCAGTATCAGTATCCGCATGAGCTTGTGCCGCCAGGGCTTACAGCCAGTGCGTATCTGCGGCAGATTACCGAGGCCGGTATTTTGCAGCGCTGGCCTGATGGTGCGAACAGCAAGGTGCGACAGCTTATCGAGCATGAGTTGCAGTTGATTGCCGAGCTTCGGTATGAAGCGTATTTTCTAACCGTCTATGACGTTGTAAAGTTTGCTCGAGGTCGCAGCATTTTGTGCCAGGGTAGGGGCTCTGCAGCCAACTCTGCGGTGTGCTATTGCCTGGGTATTACCGAGGTCGATCCAGCACGGATGTCGATGTTGATGGAGCGTTTTATTTCTAAGGAGCGTGCGGAGCCTCCTGATATTGATATCGACTTTGAAAACGCTCGGCGTGAAGAAGTTATTCAATACATTTATAACAAGTATGGTCGTGACCGGGCGGCGCTGACCGCCACAGTTATCACCTATCGTCCGCGGGGCGCTATTCGCGATGTGGGTAAGGTTCTGGGGCTTTCCGCAATGCAGATAGATCAAATTGCCCGGGCGATGCAGTGGTGGGATGGTCGGCAAATTAATGTGGAGCGTTTGCTTGAGCTGGGTTTTGACCCGGAGAGTCCGTTAATTAAGCGTTTGCTGGTGCTTGCTGAAGCCTTGTTAGGTTTCCCCCGGCACTTGTCACAGCATGTCGGTGGTTTTCTGGTGTCGGAGCGACCATTGAGCGACCTGGTGCCCGTTGAAAATGCTGCTATGCCTGATCGCACTGTTATTCAGTGGGATAAAGATGATCTTGATGCGCTTTCATTGCTTAAAATCGATGTTTTGGCGTTAGGCATGCTTACGGCATTGCATAAAAGTTTTGATTTGCTCAGTGCCTACCACGGCCGGGTCTTTTCTATGGCCACTGTGCCCGCGGAAGACTCCGAGGTTTATGCAATGGTCAGCCGCGGAGACACAGTCGGAGTATTTCAAATTGAATCGCGGGCGCAGATGGCCATGCTGCCGCGACTTAGGCCGGCCTGCTTTTATGACCTTGTCATTGAAGTGGCTATTGTCCGGCCCGGACCTATTCAGGGTCAGATGGTGCATCCGTACCTGCGCCGGCGTAATGGTGAAGAGCCGGTTGTCTATCCTGGGGATGCGGTTAAGCGAGTATTGGAGCGCACCTTGGGTGTACCCATTTTTCAGGAGCAGGTAATGCAGCTTGCTATTGTTGCGGCAGGGTTTAGTGCCGGAGAGGCCGATCATCTGCGGCGATCCATGTCCGCATGGCGTCGGCATGGCACGGTAGATTATTTTGAGCAGCGTCTTATCGATGGCATGGTGAACCGTGGCTACACCAAGCAGTTTGCCACTCAGGTATTTAATCAGATTAAGGGCTTTGGCGAATATGGATTTCCGGAGTCACACGCGGCTAGTTTTGCTTTACTGGTGTATGTCTCGGCTTGGTTAAAATGCCATCATCCAGCAGCCTTTTTTTGTGCGCTGTTGAATTCCCAACCTATGGGCTTTTATGCGCCGGCGCAATTGGTGCAGGCTGCACGCAGACAGGGTGTTGAGGTGTTGCCGGTGGATGTCAATCGCAGTGCTGCAGATTGCACGCTGGAGCAGGGATCTAACCCACGCTTGCGTCTGGGGTTTTGTCTGGTGCGAGGTCTCGCGCGTGATGTGGCGCAAACTATTGCGGTCCGTCGAGGCGATGTGCCTTTTACTGATCTTGAAGATTTTAATGCCCGGGTTTTACCGAGTCGTCGTTCGCGGGAGTTGCTGGCAGCTGCTGATGCCTTCGCAACGCTTGCTGGCAATCGCCATCATGCACATTGGCAGGCAAGTGGTATCGAGCCGTATGTGCCATTGTGGCAGCATCAGCAGCAAAACGAGGCCGTTCCATTGCTTAAGGTGCCGACGGAAGGTCATAACGTAGTAGCCGATTATCAGAGCGTTGGGCTCACCTTACGGCGTCATCCGCTGGCTATTCTCCGGCCATTGCTCGAGCAGCGTGATGTCTTCACCATCGCTCAATTATCACAACTGCCGGATGGTGCTGTGGTGCATTCAGCAGGCTTAGTTATTACCCGGCAAAGACCGGGCACAGCCAATAACGTGACATTTGTTACTCTCGAAGATGACACAGGCCAGTTGAATTTAATTGTATGGCAGCAGCTTGCAGAGCAGCAGCGTGCGGTGTTGTTGCGTGCTCGTTTAATGGGAGTGAGTGGACGTCTGCAGAAAAAAAATGGTGTGTTGCATCTAATAGCAACAAGTCTGACAGACTACACGTATCTATTGGGTGGTCTGACCACAGAGAGTCGTGACTTTTGTTAGCTTTTAAACAGCACTGTATCGCATTGGATGCTAGTCGATGTCGTACTCATCGAAGCCATCAAGATCGTGCTTGTGCTTTTTCTTTTCAAGTATTTCATCAAGACGGTTACGCAGATCGCTATAACTGTCCGATGACTTTGCTTTGTCTTGCTCAATTTCTGCAATTAGGTTTTCGACATTGATCTCTACAGATACCTGACCAACATTGTCGTCATTATCGTCTCGCTTATCCTCAAGGTCAGTAGTGTCATTGTCGCTGCCGTCTGCGATACCGTCCTGATGGAGCTTATCGTCGTGATCTGTTGATGAAAACATATTCATTGTTCGTCTCCTTGCTCGATACTTCTCAGTGTCATAATCAATTGCTAACGTGTGACTGAGCTTAGAGTTTCCGCCATTTAGTCTGTGATTAACCGTGACTTATGTCACAAAGTCGCACACTCATTATGTGGAATCGTTTGGTTGATGTAAGTGCTTTTTGACCAAAACAGATGGCCCGATAATCCCCGCTGTGCTGCTGAATTCAGCCGAGAGTGTCTTATCTGACGCTTAGCCGACCAGTTCGTTGAGCTGAAAAATAGGCAGTAAAATCGACAGTACAATAAATGTCACGATAACGCCCATGGCAACAATAACCGCCGGTTCAAGAATACCGAGCATGGTGGCAATGAGACCGTCCATCTCACGCTCCTGATTGTGTGCCGCGCGACCCAACATGTTTTCGAGTTGTCCGCTGCTTTCGCCACTGGCAATGAGATGCACACAAATCGGTGGAAAATAACCGCTTTTTGCGAGAGAGGCACCAATGGGTGCGCCTTCACGAACGCGGTGCGCAGCTTCTTCGACGGCCATTTTCATTGGTGTATTCGCGATCACTTCGCTGGAAATGCGCAAGCAATCGAGCACAGGAACACCAGCACCAGTAAGAATGCTGAAGGTGCGGGTGAAACGGGCAGTATTAAAGCCGCGCACCAGTCGGCCGACCAACGGTAGTTTTAACAGCGCTTTGTCGAATGCCCGTCTTGGCTCCGGGTATCGCAACATCCGGTTGCACACAAATCCGCCAATAATCAGAATGCACCCCAGCAGCAGGCCATAGCTTTGTAAAAACTCACTGACGCCAATTAGGACCCGGGTCATCGCGGGCAGTTCACGTCCACTGTCAGTGAATACGCCAACGACCTTAGGCACAACATACACCAGCATCAGAGTGACGATGCTAAATGCCAGCACAACGAGCACCGCAGGATAAATCATGGCCTGCTGAACTTTCTGTCGCAGTTCCTGACGTGCCTCGGTATAGTCGGCAAGCCTTTCCAGCACCGTGTCGAGATGGCCCGACTGCTCACCCGCAGCGACGGTAGCTATATACAGTTCCGGGAAAGCCTTGGGAAAATCTTTCAGCCCATCGGCAAAGGCATGACCTTCCATTACCCGTGAGCGAACGCTTAAAACGATGCTTTGGATTTTTGGGTGCTCGGTTTGTTCGGCAACAGCTTTTAGTGCCGTTTCGAGCGGCAGAGCGGCATTCACTAAAGTGGCCAGCTGACGGGTAAACATCGCCAGGTCGGCTGCCGCAATGCCACCGCCAAAAGATATCGAGAACTGGCCTTCATTGGGCGTCTCTTTTACCTCGGTAACATCCAGAGGAAATAGGCTTTTTTCACGGAGCAGTTGCCGCACCTGACGGGCCGTTTCACCTTCGAGCACGCCTTTGCGTTCTTTGCCCGCAGCGTCTGCTGCGGTGTATTCAAATGCACCCATAGCTAATTGCCAGTCCCATTACGAGGCGCGTGTAACACGCAGAACTTCTTCTAGGGTGGTTGTCCCATCGTAGACTTTGCGCAGGCCATCTTCGCGAATGCCTTTACTCATACTGCGTGCGTATTTCTCAAGTTCATGTTCGCCGGCCCCGTCATGAATCATGCTGCGCATGGCGTTATCCACAGCAATGACTTCATATATGCCGCTGCGCCCATGAAAGCCCACCCCATTGCGCAGGGCTTCTTCGCTCGCCCGGTACAGTGTTGGTGGGTTGGCCCGATCGACGTCAAGACCGGTGCATTCAAATTCACTGGCGGTATAGGCCACACGGCTATCAGGATCGAGCACACGAACAAGCCGTTGCGCAACCACGCCAATTAAACTCGATGACAACAGGAAGGGTTCAACGCCCATGTCACGCAGGCGGGTTACCGCACCCACTGCCGTATTGGTATGCAGGGTGGAGAGCACCAGATGCCCCGTTAAACTGGCCTGAATTGCGATCTCGGCGGTTTCAAGGTCACGAATTTCTCCCACCATGACAATGTCCGGATCCTGGCGCAGGATGGCGCGGAGTCCTTTGGCAAAGGTCATGTTTACCTTACTATTCACCTGAGTCTGACCAATACCATCGAGGTAATACTCGATGGGGTCTTCAACGGTAAGGATATTGCGACTGTTGCTATTAATTTGTTCCAGGGCGGCGTACAGCGACGTGGTCTTACCTGAGCCCGTAGGGCCCGTAACGAGAATAATTCCATGGGGTCGATGAATAAGATCAGTCATTAATTTTTGTGACTTAGGCTCCATGCCCAATGAGTCAAGGTTTAGTCGACCTGCTTGTTTATCGAGCAAGCGGAGCACCACGCGTTCGCCATGTCCGGAAGGAATCGTCGACACACGAACATCGACCGCACGACCCGCAATACGCAGTGATATACGGCCGTCCTGAGGCAATCGTTTTTCTGCAATATCAAGTGCCGACATAACTTTTATACGCGATACAACCAACGGTGCTACTGCCCGACGAGACTGCAGAACTTCTTTTAAAACACCATCCACACGGAAGCGAATGACGAGTCGATTTTCAAACGGCTCGATATGAATATCCGATGCATTTTCTTTGATGGCGGCAGTCAGTACCGCGTTAATCAGTCGGATAATTGGCGCATCATCATCAGCTTCGAGAAGATCGGAAGGCTCGGGTATTTCCTGAGCCACGCGAAGCAGGTCTGACTCATCATCGAAGCCTTCAACCATTTGCATTGTTGAGCTGGAGTTGTCTTCATAGGCTTGTTGTAATGTCTGCTCAAATTCTTCAATGCTTATAATGCGGGTATTCAGGGCGTCACCAATAACACGACGTGCCTCGGTGAGACTCACCGGGTCAGCATTGGCGCGCACCAGAGTGCTGATTCTGCCATCAGCGAGCCGTTGGGCTAATACGCCATGACGTTTGGCAAATGCGAACGGCAGCAGCGGACCGGGTTTATTGCTTTTAGTTTCGTGAGCAGCAGGCGCTGCTTCGGCTTCGCTAATGCGGTTCAATGACGCAGGCTCGTCTTCTTCGATGAATTCGATATTCGCAGCTGCGAGATCTTCTGCAATACGCTGTGAGTCTGTATCAGGGTCCATGATGTGCTCAGGGCTCCTTAGTGCCCACTGCTGAGGCATTAGTGTTACGCAGGTCGATGGTGCTGATGGTTCGGGTTGATTCGATTTCCGGCAGCGTAGGGCGTTCGCCTAAGTCAAACGATTCTTCTCCCCGAGCTTCGATTTGCATATCACGGATCAGTGTGTATTTTTCATTGGTGGCCATCGCGGCCTGACTGCTATTGCGGAGAATAGTGGGCTTAATAAAAACCATCAGGTTCGTCTTTACAAGCGTGGCTTCCTTGCCGCGAAATAGTGCGCCGAGCAATGGAATGCTGCCCAGCAAGGGCACACGTTGTTCCTTTTCACGCATTTCGTCACGAATTAAACCACCAAGCACCAGAGTCGCCCCATCATCGACGATAACCGAAGTGGTGATGGAGCGATTATTGGTAATAAGGTCGACGGCCTGAGTGCTGTCACTTACGCTGGAAACCACCTGATCTATGGTGAGCAAAATGGCATCACCTTCGTTGATCTGCGGAGTGATTGTTAAGGTGAGACCAACCTGTTCCCGTTCAACGGTCTGGAACGGGTTTACTGCGCCGTCTCCGCCCGTATTTGAGTAACTGCCCGTGACAAACGGCACCTGCTGACCCACTTCAATTTGAGCCTCTTCATTATCCATTGTGACCAGTGTCGGCGTGGCCATAATGTTGGCATTGGTGTTTGCCTCAAGCGCTTGAATAACAGCAGCAAAGCTGAGTCCATTTTTATCGAGTTTGCCAAGGCCGAAGTTAATACCATCAGTAATACCGGTGAGGGCATCAATTCCGATTTCCGAGTCGACTGCGGCCGCACCCAATATACCCACTGCCCCTGGTGAAATTTGAGAGAAGTCCGTTGCGCCAACGGCGAGGCCGTCGTCATAAGCAGCCCATGTAACACCTAGCGTCGCGGCCTCTTCGGCCAGTACTTCGACCACAATAGCTTCGACCAGAACTTGCGCGCGGCGGATATCAATTTTATCGATGACCGTCATCATTGAGCGCATTACTTTAGGTGGTGCGCTGACGATTAGCGCATTGGTTTCTTCATCCGCCCAAATAACAATGTCGTTGCGACCACTTGGGCTGCTGTCATCAGCGACGCCTGATCTCCCCGCGTATTGCGTTTCCAGTTTGGCAGCCAGATCAATGGCATTGGCGTAGCGGAGGTAACGCACTCTGGTATCGCCGCCATCTTCCAGCGGAGTGTCCAAATGCGTGATCAGAGCGCGCAAGCGCAGACGTTCGGCTTTATCGCCACTCACCAGAACACTGTTGGTCCGATCATCGGCAACGATGGTTGTTTGCCGCGCAGTGACACCTTGTTCAGCTCGGGCGCCTTGTTGCAAGGCGGTGACCACACGAACGGTATCCGAAGCCGAGGCATGCGATAAGCGAATGATTTCAAATTCATCGTCCCCGGCCTGATCGATACGCCGAATAATCGATAACAGTCGGTCAACATTGGCTGAGCGGTCGGAAATGATCAGCATATTCGACACTGAGTGAGCAGCCAGATGCCCGTACTGAGGAATCAACGGCCGCAGTATAGGCACCAGTTGCGCTGCTGAGACATTATTTACCACCACAACCCGCGTCACAATGTCATCATCGCGGCCACCATCGCGGCCTTCCCAACCCGGCATTTGCCGGGCATTGGCGTCGGGCAATATTTTGATGATATCCCCTGAGGGCACAGCGACAAATCCATAGACTTGCAAAATAGACAGAAAGGCCTCGTAAAATGCGTCGGGTGTCATTGGCGAGGATGACAGCATAGTGACCTGAGCTTTTACACGGGGATCCAGCACAAAGTTTTTGCCGGTAACCGCGCTTACCGCCTCGATAATTTGTTGTATGTCGGCGTCTTTGTAGTTGGGTGTGATGGTAGCCTGAGCCGATGCTTCAGAAGTATTTAGGCCGAGCAACACCAGCATCGCTAACGGAAGCAATACCTGCGCGCGCAGTGTGCCTGTGCCAGAAATCATTATTAGTTATCGTCCTTATTTGTCATTTTAGTGGTATCAAGTGTTAACACCTGCGGTTGTCCGTTACGCTCTAGTGTAACCGTGAGTTGAGTGACTTCACCCATGCTCTGAAATAGGCTCATTCCCTGAGCCATATCGTTCAGAGGGACGCCGTTTATATTAGTCACCAGGTCCCCGGGGCGCAGACCTATAGCCGCAAAACGCTTGCGGTCACGCCCGGGGTATAGCCGGTAGCCCTTGAGTTTCCCGTCTGGCATATACGGCTGGGGTCGAACAATATCGGTAAACCTTGCAATGCTATCCGGTACTGAGTCTCCAGAATCATTGCGAAAACTGCGCGGACCAAAAGAACGCCGCGGGTTACTGGCAGGCTGCCGAGCGGGTGCCCCGCCTTTTGCCAGCTCAGGTAGTTTTAGTGTCTCAAGCACACCCCCGCGATTTAGAATAACAAGTCTGCTCTGAATTTCGTGCAGTTTGGCTCCGCCGGGAATTGCATCGCCGACGAAATAGACTTCGCTGCCTTTGCCCGATTCGCTAATTATGGCATGAGCCTCAGTAGGATCTGTCGACATAACCGCGCCGTGCAGTTTCAGATTCAGCCGGGTTTCTGGTGCATTCTCTGCAGCCATAACCGGCAAGGCATCGTTGGTGGTGCTTTCCCCGAAAATATGCGCATCGACAATGCCTTCGTAGGATGGACTGTTTGCGGTGTTGATTATGTCAGCAGAGGCGCTCCGTGACGGAGCATTTGAAATTGCAATGCTCGGCTCAGGAAACAAAGCCCAAAAGGTTTGTGCCAGATACCAAGCGATAATGACAACCAGACTCAGAGACACCCAGAATGGGGCGTGTTGATTGACAGCAGCGAGTGTCGAGGTCATATCCTGACTTCGCCATCCCTCAAATTTTGTTTGTAGATCCAAAGTAGGACACCCCACGGTAAGCTATCCATGCTTCCCGTCAGTATGTTCAGGTATGTTGTCGACAACACAGCCCTGACAGCCACAACTGCACGCCAACCTAATCCCGACAGCGGCATAAGCCTGTGGCACAGTAAAACACGTACCATAATAAGGGCTGTTAGGCTCCTGCCTCAAGTAATTAGAGTTGAAATACTAATTAAAACAGAGGTTTTCGATCGTTTTTGTGAACTGGTGGGGTTGTTGCCCTGCTGCCGGGCGTCGTTGACCGTCGATTGGACGAATTACAGTCACTCTATCAACCGGTGTCAGCTTGAATTCCGCGGCCTGGGCCCCATCTCTTAACAGTGGATTGCTGGGGCGTCCATGCTTCGCCCAGCGGGTTTTTTTAGTAGACTGAGACGGCCGTTATGCGTTTTGAGCGGCGTGCTGATGTATTGGCTTGTAGCATGGAACAAATTGATAAGGGATGATGTCTGTAACGCTATGTCAGGTGATAAAAGTAACAACCCGAACCCGGATATGAATGATGACTTCGGGCTGGCCGTGCAGGAGGCCAGACCTCGATTAAAAAAGCCGCCGCTATACAGAGTGCTGCTGCTCAATGACGATTACACGCCTATGGAGTTTGTGGTCGAAGTGCTTGAGCTTATTTTTACTCTGGATCGGGAGCAGGCCACCCGGGTCATGTTAGAGGTGCACACGAAGGGCAAAGGTATTTGCGGTGTATTCACCTATGAGATTGCTGAAACCAAAGTGGCGCAGGTGTCGAGTTTTGCTCAGCAAAACCAGCATCCTCTGTTATCTACTCTGGAAGAAGCCTAATACGTAGCTGGCGTAAGCCATTACTGCAGGAAGCAATTTGATGCTAAGTAAAGAATTGGAAGTTTGTTTGAACGAGGCCTTTCAGGAGGCCCGCGATAACCAGCATGAGTTCATGACCGTTGAGCATTTACTGCTGGCGTTGCTTGATGCGCCTGGCGTATCTGAGTTGCTGAATGCTTGCGATGCTGATGTCGGAAATCTGAGCACTGAGTTGCAGGAATTTATAGATGAGTCGACTCCGCGGTTGCCTGCAGGCAGCGAGCAAGATGTATCGCCGACCTTGGGTTTTCAGCGTGTGTTGCAGCGGGCGGTCTACCATGTCCAATCTAGCGGTAAGCCTGAAGTGTCCGGTGTGAATGTGTTGGTGGCTATTTTTGGCGAGAAGCAGTCACATGCTGTGTACTTGCTTGATCAGCACGGTGTTGCCAGGCTTGATGTCGTTAACTATATCTCTCATGGCATTGGTCCTATGGAGGGTGCTTCAGCCGGGAGTATAGAAGGCCAGGTCGGGCAGGAGGACGAGGCTGCAAGCTCTCTTGAGTCTTACACTACCAACCTTAATCAGCGTGCCGCCGACGGTAAAATTGACCCACTAATTGGCCGTGATGCAGAGATTCAGCGCACGGTTCAGGTGCTGTGCCGCCGGCGAAAGAACAATCCGTTATTTACCGGTGAGGCGGGTGTTGGCAAAACCGCCTTGGCTGAAGGTCTGGCCAAACGCATTGTTGACGGTGATGTGCCTGAGGTTCTGGGCAGGAGCACAGTTTATGCATTAGATATGGGCGCATTGTTGGCCGGCACAAAATACCGAGGTGACTTTGAAGCGCGCATGAAGGGTGTCATGAAAGAGTTGGCTGAAGACCGTGAGGCTATTTTATTTATCGATGAGATTCATACGGTCATTGGCGCAGGTGCGGCTTCTGGCGGAGTGCTTGATGCATCCAATTTAATTAAGCCTGCGTTGGCTAATGGCGAGCTGCGCTGCATAGGCTCGACCACTTATCGTGAGTATCGCCACATCTTTGAAAAAGACCATGCGCTGGCACGTCGATTTCAGAAGATTGATGTTCTGGAACCGAGCATTGCGGAGACTGTCGAAATACTGAAGGGTTTGCGGTCCAGGTACGCTGAGTATCATTCCATTGAATACACCGATGAGGCTCTTGTTGCGGCGGCCGAATTATCGGCACGTCATATTAATGAGCGGCAGTTGCCCGATAAAGCGATTGACGTCATTGATGAAGCCGGTGCGAGTTTGCGTTTGCTTGAAGAGTCCGATCGTCCAGAGAAAGTGGGCGTCGCTGAAGTCGAAGCGGTGGTAGCGCGTATTGCGCGAATTCCGGCAAAGAGTGTGTCAGCGTCCGATCGTGATGTGCTGAAGAGCCTCGAGCGGGACCTGAAACTTACTATTTTTGGTCAGGATAAAGCCATTACGGCATTGGCCTCAGCTATTAAAATGGCTCGTTCTGGTTTGCGTGAAGAAGAAAAGCCGGTTGGTAGTTTCTTGTTCAGTGGTCCTACCGGTGTTGGTAAAACCGAAGTTACGCGTCAGTTAGCCTACTGCTTAGGCATAGAGTTGCTCCGTTTTGATATGTCTGAGTATATGGAGCGCCATACCGTATCCCGATTAATTGGTGCACCTCCGGGTTATGTCGGTTTTGATCAGGGTGGCTTATTGACTGAGGCGGTGAGTAAGAACCCTCATTGTGTTGTGCTGCTTGATGAAATCGAAAAGGCTCACCCGGAAGTCTTCAATTTGCTGTTGCAGGTAATGGATCATGGCACGCTTACTGACAACAATGGGCGTAAGGCCGATTTCCGTAACGTGATACTGGTTATGACCACAAATGCGGGGGCGCGTGAAATGAGTCGTCAGTCGATTGGCTTTACCAAGCAGGATCACAGTTCCGATGGTATGGCGTCAATCGATAAGATGTTCACCCCTGAATTTCGTAATCGCCTTGATTCGATTATCCAGTTTTCAGCATTGGATCGTTCGTCCATTCTGCGGGTGGTTGATAAGCTGGTACTTGAGCTCGAATCTAAGCTTGAAGCCAACAACGTTACTCTGGAGCTCGATGTTGCTGCACGAGAACTGATTGCTGATCAGGGTTATGACGAGAAGATGGGTGCGCGGCCAATGGCACGGGTGATCCAAGAAGAAATCAAACGTCCGCTTGCCGAGAAACTGTTGTTTGGTAATTTAGTTGACGGTGGGCATGTGACAGTTGTAGTGGATGCTGAAGGCAATTTGGTGCTTGATATTGACTCCGATGCCAAAGACTTGGAGCATCGTTCAACCAGCAGCGTGCATTAAGCAGCCGGTTGCTCAAAAAAATAAGTAAAAGAAAAGGCCGGATCAGATGGCTCCGGCCTTCTTTATATTGTGCTTTGACTTGTCGTTAGGTAACCGGTGGAAAGATAAGTCGTTGCTTAGCGCGCTCGGTAAATAATGCGACCTTTCGACAAGTCGTACGGGGTGAGTTCAACCGTTACCTTGTCGCCAGTTAGAATGCGAATGTAGTGCTTACGCATTTTGCCTGAGATGTGAGCGGTAACAATATGCCCGTTCTCCAGCTCGACGCGGAAAGTAGTATTAGGAAGTGTCTCAGAGACCGTACCTTCCATTTGAATGGCTTCTTCTTTTGCCATGAATAAACCTATATGTTTTCGTTCAGCGAGCCGTGGTTGCGCGCCTTTTGGCTGCAACCCTTGAGTGGCGCGAATTGTGCAAGAACTGAGGCCTTCGCGCAACTTTCTTACATTTTATTATGGCACCAACCAGCTTCCGGTAACTTGGGGTGGGCAGCTCCAGTCAGGGACTGCTAGGGGTCTGTCCACCTGTTCGGTGAGCAGTTCACTGAAACGCTGACGCTTGATGAGCCGGCTGCCGAGTCGCGATAGGTGGGCGGAGGGCTGTTGGCAGTCGATTAATGGAATTCCGGAATCCTTGCAAAGCCTTACAAGCATTGCCAGAGCCACTTTTGAGGCATCAGAGACGGTACTGAACATCGATTCGCCAAAGAATATCGACCCGATCCGGATGCCATAAAGTCCGCCGACCAACTCATCATCAAGCCAGGTTTCCACTGAGTGGGCAGCACCCTGTTGGTGCAGTTTGCTGTAGGTCATTAGCATTTCTTCGGTAATCCATGTGCCGGAGTTTGCGCGCAATGCTGCGCATTGACCGATGACTTTGTCGAAACGCTGATTTACCGATACCTGAAAGCGGTTTTTGCGCAATACCTTGGCAAGGCTTCGTGAGCAGCAGAACTCAGCAGGCAGCAAAACAGCTCGTGGATTCGGCGCCCACCAGAGTATTTCTTCGCCTTCACTGAACCAGGGAAAGATACCGCTGCGATAGGCAGCAGCCACTCTGGCGGGGGACAGGTCGCCACCGATTGCAAGCAGGCCCTCGAAATCGGTACTGTCGTCTAGCGCCATCTCTACATCATTAAACTGGATTGGGTCACCCGGCTGGATCAGCTGCAATTCCGGCTTGCTCATGACTCACTATTGTTCATTGATGGGTCTGTTAGCTTGTAGGGTAGGTGGTCATGCACCGATTCCATATAGGCCTCAATCTGTCTCGACTCTTCCTTTAAATAGTTATCGATAGCATTAGCGAAGCGCTCATTATTTATCCAATGCGCTGAAAATGTCTCCGTCGGTATAAAACCGCGGGCAATCTTATGTTCGCCCTGTGTGCCAGGTTCAAACAGACTGATTTTTTCACGAATGCAGTACTCAATGCCTTGGTAATAACAGGTCTCAAAATGCAGGCTATCGTACAGCCCGTCGGCACCCCAGTAGCGTCCGTAAAGTGCATTGCTACTGCGAAAGCAGATGGCAGTTGCGACGGCTGTATCATCTTTGTAGCCAATGATTACGACAATGGACTGGGGTAGAGTATTGCTGAGCTGTTTGAAAAACTTCGGGGTTAAATAGGGGGCGCGACCGCGCATTATGAACGTGCTTGAGTACAATGGCGCAATTGCATCCCACAGCGCATCAGACATCTCGTTGCCTTCGACTATATCGTAACGAATCCCGGCTTCGCTGACTTTGCGGCGCTCACGTCGCACCTCCTTACGCTTCTTCGATTTAAAACGGTTGAGAAAATCATCGAAATCACTGTAGCCCTGATTGTGCCAATGAAACTGGCAATCTTTGCGCGACAGCAGATCAAGCTGATTAAAGCTTTGTTGTTCTTCCAGTGTTGGAAACAATAAATGCAGCGATGAAATGCCATGCTCTTTAGCCTGAGCAGTAGCAACCTGAATAAGTTTGGCGCGAAGGTAGTCGGGTGAGTCCGGAGCATCATGTGAGTAGAGAATGCAGTTGCAGGTAGCCGGTGTGAACGGCACCGCAGCGACCAGCTTTGGGTAGTACTGAAGTCCGGCCTGGTGATACGCATTCGCCCACGCAAAATCAAAGACAAACTCACCTTCAGAATTGATCTTTTGGTACATCGGCATTGCGGCAAGTAAGCGGCCATCAGTCTGATGTTCAAGTAACAGGTGCAGAGGGCTCCAGCCGGTGTTGCCACCAATGCAGCCGCTGTCTTCAAGCGCGCTTAGAAATTCGTGACGATGGAACGGGTAGTCAGTACCTTGCAGCTGGTTCCATGCCTCGGCAGGGACTGCACTAATGGCATTTATGAAGCGTGCCCGATAAGTGGCTGGCTCACTCATGCGCTACAGACCTTAGGGCAGACAGGGGCATGACTAACTGTCGATAGTCAGTCTTTGGTGAGTGCTTCGGCGTCGAGATACTTCTCGGCATCGAGTGCGGACATACAGCCGGATCCAGCTGAAGTGATTGCCTGGCGGTAGATCTGGTCCGCGACATCGCCTGCCGCGAATACCCCGGGAACACTGGTTGCAGTTGCGTTGCCATTAGTCCCTGATTGTACCGTGATGTAGCCATTCTTCATGTCTAATTGTCCTTCAAACAGGCTGGTATTGGGTGAGTGCCCAATCGCAATAAATACGCCGTCCAGATCAATGACCTCTGTTTTGTCGGTATCTTTGCTGTCTCGGATAATCATTCCATTAACACCGCTGGCATCGCCGGTAATCTCGTCCAAAGTGGAATTCCACTTGATCGTAACGTTACCGCTGTCTCCGGTTTTGGCAAACAACTGATCCTGCAATATTTTTTCTGAGCTGAGCTTATCGCGACGGTGAACTAGGGTAACGCTAGAGCAAATATTGGACAGATACAGCGCTTCTTCAACGGCTGTATTGCCGCCCCCGATAACGGCTACGGGTTTGTTTCGGTAGAAGAAGCCATCGCAGGTCGCGCAGGCTGACACGCCCTTGCCCTTAAAGGCTTCTTCGCTCTCCAGTCCCAAATACTTTGCCGTGGCGCCGGTGGCGATGATCAGTGCATCGCAGGTGTATTCGGCATTGCCCGAGAGCTTGAAGGGACGAGTTGATAGGTCGACGGCATCAATATGATCAGTAATGACTTCAGTGTTGAAGCGCTCTGCATGTTCGCGCATGCGTTCCATTAGTCCAGGGCCTTGAAGGCCATGAGGGTCTCCGGGCCAGTTATCCACTTCGGTCGTGGTCATAAGCTGTCCGCCTTGTTCCAGACCCGTAAGCAGCACCGGCGTTAAGTTTGCACGCGCAGCATAAACTGCGGCGGAGTATCCTGCCGGACCTGAGCCCAGAATGAGTAAACGACAATGCCGGGGGGCGCTCATGTATAATTCCTTCGGTTGTTGTGATGTCGGTAAAAGTTACTTATGGAGGCAGTCTTGCTGCCTTTCAAGTTAGGCTTTGATGTTAACGTGCGGTGCCCATTGAGCGGCAGTTTTTGCTTGGCTTAAGGCGCGCTAGTGTAGGGGAAAGGATTTCGGCTGGCAAAGTCGAATGCCTGTTTCTGAGCATGGGTTGGTGTGAGACGTTGGGCTGCGGCAAATAAGCTTAACTCTGATGTTATTTATTTGTTATATTTTAGTTGTTTATTGAACATATAAAGAATAGGTGTAACGTGGGGAAAGCGGCAAAAACAGGTTCAGGGGATTCAGGGTCGTCAGCGATCATTGTTCGCAGCGTCCGTGAATCGGCGCTGTGGGTTCTCGGCGCCTTGGCGCTTATTATGCTGCTCGCTTTGCTGACATATGATCAGCGCGATCCGGGCTTTAGCAATACTGGCGAGGGGGGTGAGCTGCACAATCAGATCGGCTCGGTTGGTGCATGGTTTGCTGATATAGCCTATTACCTTTGCGGAATGCCAGCCTATTTGTTCCCCGCAATGATTATGCTCGCCGGCTGGCTGGTATTTTCAGCGCGCGGTTCCGGTGAGCCGCTAGATCGCTCGCTGCTGTTGACCCGTTTCGGAGGGTTTGCATTGGCGTTGGTCACCAGCTGCGGTTTGGCCACTTTGCATTTTAATACACCAGAGCTTCGTGAGTCGGCGGGTGGCGTATTGGGTGAGTTGGTTGGTTATGGCCTTGAAGAATCTCTCGGCATGATTGGTGCAACACTGCTTTTGCTGTCGTTATGGTTGGCGGCGATCTCGCTTTTTGCCGGTGTTTCTTGGCTTGCGGTGATGGACACCATAGGCAAAAGAATACTTGATACCAGCGAAGGGCTGCGCAACCAGTTCATGGCGCTTAAAGCTAAGGCAGCCCTGCGTCAGGTGAAGGAAAAACGGCATGTTCAGGTGCGCGAAAAGCGAGAGAAGGCTCAAGAAAAAGCGCGTACTAAGATCGCTCCGAAAATTGAACCGGTGGTTAACGAGCCTGAAGTTAGTGTTCGCGCAGAAAAAGAGCGTCAGGTGCCATTGTTTGAGCCAGGGGTAGCAGGTGAGTTGCCGCCGCTGTCTATACTGAATGAGCCACCGTTAAAGGCACCCGGGTACTCGACCGAAGCATTGGAGGGCATGTCACGGCTTGTGGAGATGAAGCTCGCTGATTTTGGCGTGGAGGTTCAGGTGGTCGCGGTCAAGCCAGGGCCGGTCGTTACTCGCTTCGAGCTGGATCCGGCGGCTGGCGTCAAAGTGGCCAAAATCAGCAGTCTTGCAAAGGATATTGCGCGTGCCTTGTCAGCGGTATCTGTGCGCGTGGTTGAGGTGATTCCTGGCAAGTCTTATGTCGGCCTCGAGATTCCGAACGAATCGCGGGACATGGTTACGCTGGGCGAGATTTTGCGTTCACGTGTTTACGAAGAAATGAAATCGCCGCTCACGCTAGCCTTGGGCAAAGATATTAGCGGTAAGGCTGTGGTGGCAGATCTGGCAAGCATGCCGCACTTGATGATAGCGGGCACCACCGGCTCTGGTAAGTCGGTAGGCATCAACGCGATGATCCTCAGTCTGCTGTATAAATCGAAGCCTGAGGAGGTGCGGTTGATCATGATTGATCCGAAGATGCTTGAGCTTTCTGTGTATGAAGGTATTCCGCATCTCCTCGCCCCCGTTGTAACCGATATGAAGGAAGCAGCAAATGCGTTGCGTTGGGCTGTTGCCGAGATGGAGCGTCGGTATCAGCTGATGGCCGCACTGAAGGTGCGCAACATTAGTGGCTATAACCGTAAGGTCCGCGATGCCAAGAAAGCGGGCGAGCCGTTATTGGATCCTTTGTTCAAACCCAATGAAACCTACTCTAATAATGAGCCGCAGCCGCTTGATGAGTTGCCGCAGATTGTTGTGGTGATCGATGAGCTCGCTGACATGATGATGATTGTGGGCAAGAAAGTGGAGGAACTTATTGCTCGTCTCGCGCAGAAAGCCCGTGCTGCCGGTATTCATATGATGATTGCCACTCAGCGACCTTCGGTCGACGTGATTACTGGGCTGATTAAAGCCAATATTCCTTGTCGTATTGCATTTCAGGTTTCTGCACGCGTCGATTCACGCACCATTCTCGATCAGGGTGGTGCAGAGAGCTTGTTAGGGCATGGCGACATGCTATTTCTGCCCTCGGGCACACCTGCGCCCATACGTGTTCACGGTGCTTATGTTGCTGATGAAGAAGTCATTGCTGTAACGGAGTATCTGAAAGCCGCTGGTGCGCCGGTGTATATCGAGGAGGTTACTACGGGCCCATCGACCCCCTTGGCTGGTATTTCGGGTGAGCCCACCGATGGTGATGATGAGTCTGATCCCTTGTACGACCAGGCCGTGCGTATTGTTACTGAAACCCGTAAAGCGTCCATCTCGGGCGTCCAACGCCGGTTAAAAATCGGCTACAACCGCGCCGCACGGCTGGTTGAAACCATGGAGGCCGCCGGTATTGTTGGCGAGCTGCAATCAAACGGTCAGCGCGAAGTGATTGCGCCACCCCCGCCCGATATTGACTGATGACTAGCGGTAATGTGTGGCGCTGTATTGGTTGCAGCTTGGCTCTTCTGGTGATGCCTGTGCAGGCAGAAACCGGGCGCGAAATGCTCGAGCGTTTCGTGGCTTCTACCGACGCCTGGCAAGCTGATTTTGAGCAGGACGTGTACAACGACCAAGAACAACTCATAGAAAAGGCGAGCGGCAGCTTTAGTTTACTGCGGCCCGGTCGTTTTCGTTGGGAATACACCTTGCCGTGGGAGCAAAGTATTGTTGCCGATGGCAAGCGCATATGGCTGTATGATGCGGATCTTGAGCAGGTCACTGTGCGGAGTATGATTGGTGGCCTGAGTCAAACACCTGCCGCACTCCTTGCCGGCGATCTATCTGCTTTAGAGGGCGTGAATGTACTTGCCATTGCGGCAGACGATGGCGTTACTCGGCTAGAGCTCAGTGGTGTCGATACCAGTAGCGATTTTGAAGGCGTTGTATTGCTGTTTAGTGACACTGCACCCATTGGCTTGGAGCTTCGTGACCGGCTGGGTCAGACCACCCGTATACGTTTTTATTCCGCACGCAGTAATCCACCCTTGGTGCCCAGCGATTTTGAACTGCAGGTGCCGGATACTGTCGATGTGATCGATGAGTCGGGGCTGTAAGTGCTCCGTTATGGACTGAAGTCTTTCTAATGAAGCTCCATTGGTTATGGTGGACTCTTGGCGCGTTACTGCTTATCGCAGTGCTGTTTTTTTGTTTAACCCCTGTGGGTTTTTCGGACGGCGCTGTGCTCCCTATCGACAAGCTGATGCACGCAGTCACTTTTGCCGTGCTCACGCTATGGTTTGGCGGTTTGCTCCGGAATCAATCGTTACGCGCATGGGTGATGTTGCTGGTTGCTCTGAGTGCCTATGGTGCACTGATTGAGGTTCTTCAAGCCCAGATAGCGTATCGCAGCGCCGAATGGAATGATTTTGTAGCCGATTTAGTGGGTATCGAAATAGGCTTAGTCATGTTGAGTGCGGGTCTCTATCGCTGGCCCGTATGGGTAGAGCGATACGTGCTGCGACGAAATCGCACGTGACTGGTGATCTGTTCAAAGCCGAACAGGGTGGTTGGCGTCCGTTGGCCGATCGAATGCGGCCGCGAAATCTTGCTGAGGTGTCCGGGCAGCAGCATTTGCTGGCGGAGGGCAAACCACTTGCGAGGATGTTGTCGGGCGAAACCTTGCATTCTGCTATCTTTTGGGGCCCCCCTGGGGTTGGCAAAACAACACTTGCACGCTTGATCTCCGACGTGTCGGGCGCTGAGTTTATCGGGCTTTCTGCGGTTATGGCTGGAGTTAAAGATATCCGCGCGGCCGTGGAACAAGCCGGCTCTGGCATGCGCCCTAAAGGGGGCACAGTATTGTTTCTGGATGAGGTGCACCGCTTTAATAAATCGCAGCAGGATGCCTTTCTGCCATGGGTGGAAGACGGCACACTGATTTTTGTTGGTGCGACGACTGAGAACCCGTCATTCGCGTTAAACAACGCGCTGTTATCCCGGGCACAAACCTATGTTCTTAGGTCCTTGCACGAGGAAGATCTGCTGCAGTTGTTGCGACGCGGGCTTACCGATAGTGAGCGCGGTTTAGGCAAGCTGTCAATCTCTGCCAGCGATACGGCTTTGGTAAGAATTGCTAAAGCAGCGGATGGCGATGGGCGGCGTGCACTAAACCTCTTAGAGCTTGCTGGTGATCTTGCTGTAGCCGCAAACGAATCGGCACCGGAGCTAAGTGATGCCGTATTAGCGGAATCCCTCACCGACACCTTGCGGCGTTTTGATCGCGGTGGCGACGTGTTTTATGACCAGATATCAGCGTTGCACAAAGCGGTTCGTGGTTCCGATCCCGATGCGTCATTGTATTGGTTTGCACGCATGATCGACGGCGGTTGCGACCCCTTGTATATTTCAAGGCGGGTTATTCGTATGGCCTCAGAAGACATCGGCAACGCCGACCCGCGAGCACTGCAGATTGCCCTCGATGCCTGGGAATCGGTCGAGCGGTTGGGGCAACCAGAGGGCGAGCTTATGCTGGCGCAGGCTATTGTGTTTATGGCCTGTGCGGCCAAGAGTAATGCAGTGTATATGGCGTGGAATGAAGCTCTGAGTGATGCCCGTGGGCTCGGCAGTCTGGATGTGCCAAACCATCTTCGCAGTGCACCGACCAAACTCATGAAGGAGCAGGGTTATGGCGCAGGTTATCGTTATGCTCATGACGAGTCTGAGGCCTTCGCAGTGGGCGAAAGTTACTTCCCTGAAGGCATGAGGCCTCGGCAGTACTATCAGCCGGTGAATCGTGGCCTGGAAATTCAGATCAGCGAAAAACTCAGTCGCTTGCGTGAGCTTAACCGGCAAGCAGGCCTAAGAAAGCCGGAAACCGACAGTTAAGCTGTGTAAAATATCCGTCACAACCACTCCGGAATTTCGCATATGGTGTGCGGCACCAGCCACGGGGATGGATTTCGTTCACCTGCTGTAGTGCATATCTCGCACCGGCAATAGATGAAGACCTTTACGATGTTAGATCAACGTTTGCTTCGCAATGATTTAGATGCCGTAGTCAGGAATCTGGCGCGCCGTGGGTTTAGTTTTGACTCATCGCGGCTTGCCGAACTTGAAGAGCAGCGAAAGGGCCTGCAGGTTCAGGTAGAAGATTTGCGGAACGAGCGCAACATCAAGTCAAAATCAATTGGTCAGGCGAAGGCTCAGGGCGAAGATATTCAGCCCTTGCTGGATGCTGTGGCATCACTTGGAGGAGATCTTGATGCCGCTGAAGCCGCACTTAAAATGCTTCAAGCCGAGCTGGATAAAATTCAATTAGAGCTGCCGAATCTATTGCACGAGTCGGTGCCTGATGGCGCAGATGAAGACGCGAACTTTGAAGTGCGTCAGTGGGGTGATATTCCACAGTTTTCATTTGAGCCTAAAGATCATGTCGACGTGGGTGAGAACATGGGGCTCCTTGATGCGGCCACCGGCAGTAAGATTTCGGGGTCCCGTTTCACCGTTATGTATGGCTCGCTTGCCCGTCTGCATCGAGCATTGATTCAATTTATGCTCGATATCCATGTGCAGCAGCATGGTTACGAAGAAGTCTACGTGCCGTATCTGGTGAACTCGACTTCATTGCTGGGCACCGGGCAACTGCCGAAGTTTAAAGACGATCTGTTTGAAGCAGCCGGTGAGCATGACCTTTATTTAATTCCGACTGCTGAAGTTCCAGTGACAAATATTGTGCGCGATGAGATTCTCGATCCAGCTTTACTGCCACTGCGGCGTGCGGCTCATACACCTTGCTTCAGATCTGAAGCCGGCTCTTACGGCCGTGATACCCGCGGTATGATCCGCCAGCATCAGTTTGAGAAGGTGGAGTTGGTGCAGTTGGTGAAGCCGGAACACTCATACGCCGCACTAGAAGAACTAACAGGCCATGCTGAAAAGATTTTGCAGCTGCTTAAATTGCCTTATCGGGTTATGGTTTTGTGTGCCGGAGATATTGGCTTCGGCGCCGCTAAAACCTATGACCTGGAAGTGTGGTTGCCGGGGCAGGGCAGGTATCGTGAGATTTCCTCCTGCAGTAACTGCGAGGCTTTTCAAGCGCGACGTATGCAGGCACGTTGGCGAAACCCTGAAACCGGCAAGCCGGAACTGCTGCACACATTAAATGGCTCGGGTGTTGCCGCAGGACGCGCTTTGGTTGCCGTGTTGGAAAACTACCAGCAGGAGGACGGTAGCGTGCTGGTGCCTGAAGTATTGCAGCCCTATATGAATGGTGCGACAAAGCTGAGTTAAGCCTGACTTGTAACGGCAGTCTTGCGAATATGAAATATTCGATGCAAGGCCGGGTTTTTTATGTCAGGGCAAAGCGACTAAATGTGACGTGTTTACCTTCGTCATCGCCAAACCAGCAAGACTCTATCTAGTTGTCGCCATCACCATTCGCATTGCCACTGTCATCGGCCAAGGGCGCATCATCCGGGCTCTTCGGTTTTCGTTCATCGCTTAGCGCGGATGGCATGTCGCTATGTTTGATGTTGATGTCACGTTGCGGAAACGGAATTGTTATACCGCTTTCACGGAAGCGTCGGTCTATCTCAAAATTTAGTGCGCTGGTCACGTCAAAGCGCCGCGGAATTCGTAAGATTCGCACTCGCAGTTCGAAATCGAGTGAGCTGTCGCCAAACCCCATAAACAACGCCTTAGGCCCCGCGGCACGGCCATCGGTAATCACTTCCGGGTGCTCGCCAGCCACTTCTTCGAGTATGTCCTTCACTAATACAATGTCAGACCCATAAGCCACTCCGATTTTTAAGCGCAAACGCCCGTAGGGGTTGTGTAATACCCAGTTGGTGACACGTCCGGAGATAAGCTCGGAGTTGGGCACCAACACATCCTGATTATCGAGTGTTTCAATTTCGGTCGACCGGATACTAATTCGTTTAACAAAACCTTCGGTCTCTCCGACCGTAACAAAGTCGCCGGCTTTAATTGGCCGTTCAAACAGCAGAATAATCCCGGACACAAAGTTATTGGCGATAGCCTGCAAACCAAAGCCGATACCCACAGAGAGCGCACCAGCGATAACAGCCAGGCCTGTTACATTGATCCCCGCCATCGACAGCGCAACAATAGTCGCAATCATAAAACCGATATAGCCCACTGCAGTAGTGGCGGCATCCCGCGTTCCGCGGTCTTTGGTGATGTGTTCGAGCCAGCGCTGCTCCATCCAGCGTTTAACCCAGCCCGTCAGCACCAGAATGAGCGCAAAGATAGCAATACTGGCGATAATATCGACCGGAACAATACGAATTTTGCCGACCACAACGCCATCGGCAGCCTGGGTCCCAAGCTTATTGAGCACGGTGGCTGAGTTATCCCAAATATAGATCAGCGCAACTAGAAAGCCGAGCCAGACTGTTGTGTCCACCACCACCTGATACAGGCCAATTCCGGGGCGGCGTTTGTCGTTTGAAAAGCCCAGCAGTGCGCGGCTTAGCTGCGCTACGGGCTGATCGGAATCATTCAACCAGTCGATGAGCGCACTGGTTTGCCAAAGCAGTATCCATAACAGCAACAGCGCCATTGTGCTGAGAATAAAGCCCCGTAGCATGAAGTTAGAGAAGTTATGGTAGCCGGAAACTTCCGCAAGAATGGTAATTGTCAGCGCGATAAAAGCGATAGTGCGCACCGCACGGAATCGACCCACTAACCAGCTGTAGCGCGAAGCGGTGCCGAGAATCATGTACAACGGCACTACCGTGCCGATGACTGCAATCAGGCGGAGCAAAGGAAACCTATCGCTTGCGTCTGATCCCAGCCAGAGTGGCCCGAGAACCACGATAGATGCGATGAGCGCAAATAAGCCATAACGGAAACGGCGGCGCAGTGGACGCAAACGTTCATCGGTACCGGTTCTGGCATTGCTTACCGGCGATGAAGGCCCGGTGCACCAATCAATGAGGAAAAGACCGAACGCGTAAGCTATTAAACCCAGTGAAAAACGTATTGGCAGAGTTTCATAGTAGGGCGAGTCGATGATACTAATAAGCGCCACGGTCATACCGAAGGCAGCCAGCATCAAAGGTATACGCTTGAACAATGGCGTCAGCAGGTGCTGGTTATTAGTGCCGTTGCTTTGGCCAGGAGGGTTTTTGCGTTGCCCGTTACGGTAGCGGTATCGCAGATACCAGCCCACCATCGTGCCGAGAAGCAGCCCTACGAAGACACCCCAGATGGCCACAGCCGTGTCTATACCTTCTTTGAACTTGGGTATTAACGCGCGGTTTAAGGCCATTGACCAGGTTTCTATCTCATCCGGCATCTGCTTAATGATGTCGAGCAAGTGATATTCCTGAGTGGACAGCAGTTCGGCACTGATTGTTTTAAATCGCAGTTCGATATTATCGACCAGGCGGGTAGAACGTGCCGCTGCCAATTCACAGCTGGTGCTTCTGGCTACCAGTTCATCGGATGTTTCTAGAATTTGGTTGCGACTTTCCCAGATCTGTACATCAACCGCAGCGGTGATATCACCAAGCAATTGGATTTCGGCTTGCAACTTTTCAATCTGGGGTTCCAGTTCGGCTGCGCAGGTGGTTGCCTCCGTACGAATAGCCAGAGCCTGTTCGCGCATCTCACTCAGTTCGCTGGCACTGATCGTTTCGACCGCCAGCTCTTGCTGTAATACATCCAGCTGCTCTCTGGCAGTGCCGGGCTCGAATTCTGCGTGCGCGGGAAACAGCATGGTCGCCGCAAGCAGCACACTAAAAAAGGTATTTTGCAGAATTCGGTGCATTGAAGCGTAGCGCATCGGCCGTTGGGTTCCGCGAGAGGTGAAGCCAGTGTCTATCTTAGCTGGATTCACGCAAATAAAAAGCCCCGCAGTTGCGGGGCTTTTTATTTGCTGCGCTGTCATCTTAAGTCAGGGTCGACTCAGTCATTACTGCCTATGCCCAGAATCATCAGCAGATTAATAAAGATGTTGTAGAGGCTCACGTACAGCATTACGGTCGCCGAAATGTAATTGGTTTCGCCACCGTTAATTATTGCGCTGGTCTGCCAGAGGATCCAACCGCTTGATACAATAATCCAGGCTGCAGAGATCACCATTTGGAACGCCGAGAAGTCAAAGAACAGTCCCAGCATTGACACCACAAACACGCCGATAGTACCGACGGCCAAAAAACCACCCATAAAGTTAAGGTCTTTCTTGGTGGTAATAGCGTAAGCGCTCAGTGCAAGGAAGATAGTACCGGTGCCGCCCAGAGCAGTCATGATGAGCTGACTGCCATTGGGAATAGACTGAACATACATGCTCAGAATCGGACCTAAAGTAATACCCATAAAACCGGTCAGACCGAACACCGCCAGAATACCCCAAGCACTATTGCGGAACTTGTTGGTCATATACAGCAGTCCGAAATAGCCCACCAACGTAATGATAAGCCCGGGGTGGGGCAGATTAAGCGCCATCGATGCTGCAGCTGTGGCGGCACTGAATAACAGCGTCATCGACAGCAACGTGTACGTGTTGCGAAGCACTTTGTTGGTTGCGAGAACCGATTCCTGGCTACGTCCGGCAGGTATTGTGCTGGTACCGCCGCGGGGCAGGTTGTTGCGTTCCATGTTGAGCTCCTGATTAACGATAAACTCAGCAGACAGTCTGCTGCATTAATAGAGACCATACTTTAGCATGGTCAGTTCCATAAATATCGAGCTATTTGGCGACATTTCAAGGGTTGAATAACCCCATAATTTCGCTTTCCGGCAAAGAATTTGTCAAGAATTTGCAACTAGGCATTGAAGTGCGCGCCAAGGCAGTGGACAATCGCTCCCCGCAGCGCATGGATACGTCCGTTTCCAACGGGAATCCACCGAGACCGTGGCGTCATTCGGGGTCAGAAAGACAATCTGCAGAATTTGACTGCAGTACGAACACGGAGAGGTGGCAGAGTCTGGTTGAATGCACCGGTCTTGAAAACCGACAACGGGTTAAACCGTTCGAGGGTTCGAATCCCTCCCTCTCCGCCATATTAAGAAGCCAATCCTTTGTAGATCAGGGGGTTGGCTTTTTTCTTTTAGAGATTACTTCGGTTCAGTCTATCGCCCCAATCGATGCTCTCGCAGGGCGCAACAGTCGTTGTTGAGCATCTGCACCCAGCCTGCCGGCATGGAAAAACGGACTATTAAGTGGCATGAACTGACCAGAAACCACAGAGCTGCTTGCCTACGATAAGCCCCTACTTATTTTGCTCCAATGCCATCGTTTTTACGGCACAGATTTGCATTAGAAAAGACCTGATTTTTAACCTGCAGTCGGCAAAAACCCGAAATTATTGCAGGGTACTTTTGCTGTTTTTCATGACATTAGGTATAGCGGAAAGGAGTTTTCTTATGAAACTGGCTAAAACACAGTTTGCAATAGCGGTAGGTGTTGCAGCAATGGGGTTGTCCGTCGAGTCTTTCTCGCACGGGTATGTTTCAGAACCTGAAAGTCGTTCGTATCTCTGTAAGTTGGGTGACAACACGGGCTGTGGCGCAGTCCAATATGAGCCTCAATCTGTGGAAGGCCCAGATGGCAATCCGCGGTTTCCAATTGGTGGCCCCGCTGACGGCACCATTGCTGCCGCTGGCAGTCCCGCCTGGTCCGAGCTAAACGCACAAACGCCAGCTCGTTGGGCAAAGAGCGACATCGCCGCTGGCCCGAATGCATTTACCTGGACCTTCACTGCAAATCATGTCGCTGGTGATTGGCGATACTTTATTACCAAGCGTGACTGGGATCGATCACGTCCGCTGTCTCGTGCTGCCTTTGAGCTGACCCCCTTCTGTGAATATTCCGGCGGCATGGTGCGTCCGCCAATGACCGTTCAGCACATGTGTGAGGTTCCATCTCGTCAGGGTTATCAGGTGATCTTGGCGGTATGGGATGTTGGGGACACTGCCGCGTCTTTTTACAATGCGATTGACGTTAATTTTAATGGTGATGAGGCTCCCTTCATCGATGACAATTCGTTTTTAGAAGTCGGCGTTATATCGGGCGCTGTTGCGCTCAGCGAAGGAGACACTATCTACACTCGCGTAATGGAGGCAAATGGCGAAAATCCCATGTTGTCTGCTTCATACACGGCAACTGCTGCAACATCTGGTGCTGTCGCAAGTCTTGAGCTGGCGCGCGCCATCAACGCACAGGGCTATTTCTTTGCCGGTGAAAAGGTGGGGGAGGTGTTTACGCCAGTGGCCGGTGCGAATAAGATTTATTCAATGGGCTACGACAGCATTCAGTCCATTGAAGTGGCAGTTGAATTTGCGAATGTTGCACCTGAATATCAAGTCACTCTTACTGACTTAGATTCGTCTATAGAAATAAACAATGCCGGTATGGCAGACGTTCAATTTACCGTGTCTACAGATGCCGCA
>JAQWPD010000052.1 GCA_029245525.1 Gammaproteobacteria bacterium
CACTGAATCCCCGCCGGTGTCAAGTACGTCAACGGTATTAGCCACTTGCACTGAGGAGAGCCAGGTGCCCGCATAGAACATGCCGGCGCTCAGGTCGAGCCCGCCCTGGGCCGCGGCTTTGCCATTTGAGGCATCGGCACCACGGAATACATAGTTGCTGACGAGTCCAGCATTGCCGGTAACTTCTGCGGCATTCGCAGGCACGATGTGGAATCCCGTTGCAGCTGTTATGGCGGCAGCGGTTAGAAAAGCCTTTTTCATGTGGTTTCCTTTAGTTTTGTATGTTGTGTCCCGGGTCGGAGAGTGGGACGATGAGTTGTCGTGTAAAACAAAGCAGAATTCGTGCCACAATTTGCAAAGCCTTCTCTTTCAGCGCCTTAGCGCGAGTTGGCTGGTTTTTAGACCGCTGGCGGT
This sequence comes from Gammaproteobacteria bacterium, assembly GCA_029245525.1. GTDB lineage: Bacteria > Pseudomonadota > Gammaproteobacteria > Steroidobacterales > JABIQA01. Next base: position 415 of record JAQWPD010000052.1, read on the forward strand.
AGCGTTGCGCGCACTGTTTTGGTGCGGAGCCAAGCCGGCTCGGTTTGGTTTAGGGCATATTTAACGCGTCAGACCATTGATGCGGGTTTAGCGCATCAATTCGGTGCAGTGGATTAAGCCTTGAGCATGGGCATGCGGCTTTTGGCTTTAGAGCCCGATTAGGCGAGGCTGGGGTGATAGCCCTATAGTCTGATTGATAGATCGTACATATTGAGGAATGCAGGTGAGTAAACCAACAATAGAATCACTAGCCAACAAGCTTTCTGAGCTTGTTCCTGAGCGCTTAAAAGACTTGGGCAGCCGGGTGCCGGGTTCACCGCCCGACCTGAGTAAGCTTGAAGGGTTCGGCGGCCAGGGTTTTGATGCGCTCAAAGCCGATCTTGAAACTAACTTTAGTGCTGTTCTGCAGAGCACCTTTGAGAAGATGGAATTGGTGAGCCGTGAAGAGTTCGACGTGCAACGCAAGGTTTTAGCACGTACCCGCGATAAATTAGAGCAGCTTGAGGCTGAGCTTGGGCGGTTACAGGCTGAAGCCGCATCGCATGATGATGCTGTTTAGCGTGACGCTCTCAATTGAAGTAAGTGGAGCAACATTTGCTTGTGCTGACATGGGCTGCAACTTAGGGCATTTAGTTTGCAGAGCAAAGGCTTCGTAGAAGGTCATGCAACTGGCTACGGTCAGTACCCGCATACACACCGGATTAGATGCACCGCCCGTTCGGGTTGAGGTGCACGTTTCTGCTGGACTGCCTTCGCTATCAATTTCGGGCCTGGTTGAAGCCGCAGTTAAAGAAAGCCGTGATCGTGTGTGCGCGGCTATTCGCAATAGCGGCTTACAGGTTCCTGATGGCCGTATTATTGTGAGCCTCGCACCGGCCGATCTGCCGAAGTCCGGCAGTCGCTTCGACCTGCCCATTGCCTTGGGTATATTGGCGGCATCGGGCCAGATACCCACCGATAAACTCGCCGGCTATGAGTTCTTCGGCGAGTTAGGTTTGTCCGGTGCGCTGCAATCGGTGCCTGCGTTATTGGCATCTGCAATGCATGCGCTGCGCGGCAGTTGTTGTGTTGTAGTGCCGGCAAAGAGCGCTGCTGAAATGTCCTTGCTCAACAAAGGGGGCGTTTTTTTGGCAGATAATCTGCTGGACGTCGTCCAGTTTTTACATGGCGCTATTGAGCTGCCTTGTCCGCCATCTATCGGGCCTGCTGCGGTTGATGCCACAGTGGCGCATTATTACGATGACTTTGCTGACGTTGCGGGTCAACAGCATGCCCGCCGAGCCATGCTTATTGCGGCGGCAGGCGGCCACAATATTTTACTGTCGGGCTCTCCCGGTACCGGCAAGAGCATGTTGGCCCGCAGATTGCCGGCGTTGTTGCCGTCACTGGATGATGCCGAGGCATTGGAATCAGCGATGTTGTATTCTCTCGCGGGCCAGGCGCTGCCCGATTGGCGCCGAGTGCCTTTCCGGGCGCCGCACCATACCGCATCGAATGTTGCGTTGGTTGGGGGCACAGCTAAGCCTGCGCCGGGAGAAATATCGTTGGCGCATCATGGCGTATTATTTCTTGATGAGCTGCCGGAGTATTCACGCGCGGCACTCGAGGCTTTGCGTCAACCGCTTGAGACGTGCTGTATCACTATTGCCAGAGCCGGGCAGAGCTGCGAGTTCCCTGCGCGCTTTCAGCTGGTGGCGGCGATGAACCCCTGCCCCTGCGGCTACGCAGGTGACCCCGGGCACAACTGCCATTGTTCGCCTGATGCAGTGCGGCGCTACCAAGGCAGAATTTCGGGGCCGCTACTGGACCGCATTGATCTTATGGTAGCGCTCACTCGCAGCCCACTGATTTTTGCAGAGCGGCAGGAGCGAGGCGAAACCACAGCGTCGATGCGGGCCGCGATAGCGCCGGCGCGCAGCGCTCAGAGCAAGCGCGGTTGTCTCAATGCCAGATTGGGTGCTGAGGCCACACGTGAGTATTGCTGGCCTGACAGCGAGGGCAAGCGTTTATTAGAAAAAGCGTCCAACTGCTATGGCTTATCGTTGCGCGCAAGCGACCGTATTTTGCGTGTTGCGCGAACCATTACAGATATTAACGGGGCTGAAACGATAAACGCCCCGGCGATTGCCGAGGCGTTATCATTTCGAACGGTGATCGGGCGCACTTAACACCCGTCGGGGTGTGCTTAGAGTTGATCAACCATGTACTGCACCGCTGCAATAACTTCATCATCGGACAAACGCGGGTCCCCGCCTTTTGCCGGCATGAAGCCTGCGCTGCCTTGGAACCCATTAACAGCATTGTTATTCATCATTTCCGTGCCATTGCTAACACGGGCAGACCACGCCGCGGTATCGCCGGTCATCGGAGCGCCGGCAAGTCCCGTGCCATGGCAAGCGGCGCAAACTGAGTTGTACACCTGAGGCCCGGTCATTATGACTTCTAAGATTTCAGGCCCTTCATAGACAACCACTTCAGGGCCATCAAACATGTAGTCTTCACCTTCGATGGCGACTTTAGCCACGGGTAAAATTCTGGCGCCAACGGCTGCTTGATATGCCGGATCGTTTTGCATGCTCCTGTTCATATTCTCAACGCCAATCCAGCGTGAGAGCACAAAAAGAAATACAGTAACACCAAGTAGGGCACCTAAAATGATCAGAAAACGATCGTAGAACTGCTGGTCATGCTTAGTTTCTTCACTGCTCAAGGTTCTATCCACTCCAAAATTTGATAAGCCGCACCAATAAGTCGTGTGTCACGAATTGCCCAGTGTGCGCTCTGCGGGGCGCAAGTATAGAGTCAAAGTGACCTCGCATAAAGAGAAAACACCGCCGTAACTGCTTTGATCGCTGTCTGAGGGGCATCCGGGACGGATTTACCTGAGTAGGGAAGGTGGTGTCCGGTGCTCTGAGTCACTGACTCAGCCGGGTTTGTCCTTTAACCGGGGGCCGGCCAAGCGCAGCGGCGACGAGAAATCCATAATGCCAGCCAGGTTTCTGAGGCCCTCAACCTCGGTCAGTAGAGCGCTGTGCGCGTCCGGTCGGCTGATGAGTTGGCGCTTTTCCAGTTCAGAGAAGCTGCGGCTTACGGTTTCTTTCTTCAGGCCGAGAAAATCGGCAATATCCTGCCGGGACATGGGTAACGGTATAAGGTCAGGATTCGGCAGTTCAGCACCCGAAACTTGGTATTGGCGCCTCAGATACAGCAAAAACAGCGATAGGCGCTCGATTGCTGTGCGCTGCCCGAGGCTGTAGACAAGATCCAAAGAGTTTTCAAGCACTCTGAATACCATATTGCGAAAGGTTTTTTCGGCATCGTGTTCATCGGCCAGATATTTTTCCAAATGATTGCGAGTGCAACAAACCACTTTGGCAGGTGTTACCGCCTGCACAGTAAAAAAGTATTTCTCCGTTGCAGTGAGTCCTACGAAGTTATTGCGAAATAAAAAGCTCATGACCTGCCGCCGACCATCTTTGCCGACGCGGCTGACCATTAGGCATCCTTCAATAATATTGAATACCTGTTTGGCGGTATCGCCGGCATGAATGATTATTTCACCAGTGCGGAGCTTTCGTTCAGGAGCGCTTGTAAACGCATCAAGGTAGATCTCACCGGTTTGTTCGTTATATTTCATAGGGTCTATGTTGGCCATTTTTCGCCATATAATGGGGGCGTTATTCGCGCCCGAGTTTGCTGAACTGCGATCATTTAGTCGCGATGTGCACTAATCATTGCTGCATAATATATGAGGCTTCCAGATAGTGTACCCGTGTGATTATGAGAGTTTCCGCATTTCTACGAATTTTGGCGGCGCCTGCAGTGGCGATGGTGCTGTTACTGGCGCTGTTTTCAGTGAGCTACTTTGGCTACACCAATTTGACCTCTGAGACTCGGATTGCTGAATTAAGCTTTACTCAGATCGATACCGATGAGTATTTGGCGAACTTGGCGACCGGTGATTTTTGCGAGGTTCGTGGCTTTACTGTGCACGGCGATCAGTGGCGCCTTGATGCTGGTTTTCTTAAATGGAAGTATTGGGCTGCGGCACTCGGGTTTGAATCAAAGTACCGGCTCGACCGGCTGGAAGGGCGTTATGCCGATGTGGCGATGCAAAATCAGCGCGGCGGTTTGTCGCACACATTGGGTGACCCCACGTTATTGGATATTGCCCGTTTTTCAGAGGGTTTAGGCCGTTTTAATTTTTTTATCGATGCGACCTATGGGAGCTCGACATTTCACGATATTGATGTAACACAGATTTACGATGTGTATAAAACACCCACTGGGATTATTGCGCGTAAGCGTGAACAACCGAGTATCGATTTACAGCAAAACATATTGTCGATAGAAATAAACAATGCCTGCGGAACCAAGCCCGGACTGTGGGCCAGTTTTTCCTATGGGTTGAATGATCTGGTTTTGCAGTGGCAGGAGTAGCGGGCGTATCCGATGGTGGGGGCAATTGGCCGGGAGGGTTTTCAGCAGCCTGTGCGCGTAACTCTGATCCCATACTGCAGATTCTTCGCCAACAATTGACCTGCCCGGTAACGGTATTGGAGGTAGGCAGCTGCACCGGTCAGCATGCAATATCTTTTGCAAAAGCGCTGCCGATGCTGAGTTGGCAGACAAGTGATCAGCCGATCTATCTGCCCGGTTTGCAAGCTAACCTTGGTGCGCACTGTGTGCCTAACGTCATTGCACCATTGGCGTTGAATGTGACCACCGATGCCTGGCCCGACTCGGAGTATGATGTTGTCTACACGGCGAATACTTTGCACATCATGTCATTGGAGCAGGTGGAAGCATGCTTTGCCGGCATTGGTGGGGTTTTGGCGGATGCCGGCCGACTGGTTGTGTACGGGCCATTTACCTATGGCGGCCGGCATACCAGTCAGAGTAATGCAGCGTTTGACGCGTCGCTAAAGCAGCGGGATGCCCTTAGTGGTATTCGTGATCTTGAATACGTAGCAATGCTTGCAAAGCGGCAGGGTTTATTTTTGCAGCAGGATTATGAGATGCCGGCAAATAATCGTTTGCTGGTTTGGAGCCTTAAAAATGGATAATCGTATCGAGCGGCTCGAAGAGAGGGTTGCACATCAGGAGCATAGCTTGCAGTTGTTAGGGGAGGAAATGTTTCAGCAACAGCAGCAGTTAGAGCAGTTGACTTTATTGGTTCGTGAGCTTTCAGAGCGAGTCAAGAGTTTTGCTGACAACAGTGGGGGCGGTGGCAATACAGATGAACCGCCGCCACATTATTGATCTGACATTTAGCTTCTACTCTGCTTGTAGCGTGAGCTCTTGTCTTCGAGCTCAAGCCAGCGTTCGCCCAGTGTTTCTAGCGCCTCGCTGTTTGTTGCTAGCTCGGTATTAACAGCTTCGATTTCTGCGTAGTCGCGAGAGTAAAATTCGGGGCTCGATACTTGAGTTTGTAGTGCTACTATTTTCTGCTCTAGCCGTTCAATCATTTCCGGTAATCTGGCAAGTTCTGTTTGCTCCTTGTAGCTTAATTTAGCTGGGAGTTTGGCGGCGCTGCCTGGTGTCACTTGTTTAGCGCTGCTACGGGTGTTCTCAGTATCCACTGTGGCCAGCGAATGTCCGTGCCGCAACCAGTCGCTATAACCGCCAACGTAGTGCTGAATATTGCTGCCATCTTCGAAGACTAGAATGCTGGTTACGGTGTTATCAAGAAATTGCCGGTCATGGCTGACTACTATTAATGTCCCTTGATACTCGGCCAGCCGGTCTTCCAACACATCCAGGGTTTCAACGTCCAGATCGTTAGTCGGTTCGTCCAGCACTAAAAGATTTGTCGGTCGGGTGAACAGCTTGGCCAAAATAAGCCGGTTTCGTTCACCGCCAGAGAGCGCCTTTACCGGCGTCTGCGTTCGTTTTGGGTGGAAAAGAAAACCTTTTAAGTAGCCGACGACATGACGCTGTTTGCCATTAATGGTGACGTAGTCGCCTTTATCATTGATATTAGCGGCGACGCTTTTTTCTAGGTCGAGGTTCTGACGCAGCTGATCGAAGTAGCCGGTCTCGAGATTGGTCCCCAGTTTTACTGTGCCGCTGTGTGGCTCGAGTTCACCGAGCAGCAGTCGAAGCAAGGTGCTCTTGCCAACACCATTGTTACCAACCAGACCAATACGGTCGCCGCGCATAATTTGCAGGCTCAGACCATTGATAAGCGGTTCTTTGCCATAGCTGTAGTGCAATTGTTTTGCGCGGATGACTTTCTTGCCCGAGGTATCGGCTTCGTCAATGGAGATATAGGCGCTGCTCTGAACTTTTCTGCGCTTAGAGTACTCGCTGCGCATAGCGATTAGCGCTCGTTTTCTGCCTTCATTGCGGGTTCGCCGCGCTTTTACGCCCTGACGTATCCAGGCTTCTTCTTCAGCGAGCCTTTTGTCAAACTTGGCGTGAGCCGAGGCTTCGTCTTCAAGCGCTTTTTCTTTGCGCACCAAATAGTTCTGATAGTCACCGGGCCAACTGGTTATTTTGCCGCGGTCGATTTCTACAATTCGTGTTGCAAGGTTTTGCAGAAAGGCTCGGTCATGGGTAATGAACAGCACACTGCCGCGAAAACCCCTGACCGTATGTTCAAGCCAGTTGATGGTTGCTATATCCAGATGATTGGTTGGTTCATCCAGCAGCAACAGTTCGGGTTGGCTGATTAAAGCCTTGCCGAGTGCCACCCGACGGCGCCAGCCACCTGAGAGTTCCGACATAAATTTATCAGCAGGCAGCTTAAGCTCAGTGATGACTGTTTCTACCCGCTGCTCAATATTCCAGGCATTCTGTGCATCAATGCGATGCTGTATGTCCTCAATCTCCCGCATACTGGAAGGAGTAGGTTTCACATTCAGCAGCCGGTCGTATTCGGCCAGCAATGTTTCTGCATCCTTTAGCCCGCTGCGCACAACATCGCGCACGGTGCGAGACTCTGCATCAGGCATGGCTTGTGCGAGCTGGCTGATACGCAGATGACTGGAGTGTTGAACCAGACCTGCATCGGGTTGCAGCTCGCGGTTAATGAGCTTCAGCATAGATGTCTTGCCGGCGCCGTTGCGGCCGATTAAACAGACACGCTCGCGAGGCTCTATGGCAAAGGATGCCGCATCCAATAGCGGCTGATCACCAAATTCAAGGGAGACTTCATCAAACCGAACCAGTGTCATGGGAATACTTTATATGTGGATGTTGGCTAAGGGTTGGCTACTATACACAAGAGCTGTCGGAGTATTGAGTGTGACTGGGAAAATGAGGCCCGATTGGTATGTGTACATGGTGCGCTGTGCAGACGACAGCCTGTACACCGGCATTGCTATTGACGTGCCGGCAAGAATTGCTGCCCACAACGCCGGTAAGGGCGCCCGATATACGCGGAGCCGCGTGCCGGTGGTGTTGACTTACCAAGAGCTGGCAGCGGACCGTGCCAGCGCATCACGCCGCGAATATGCGCTAAAACAGCTCAGTCGCCGCGAAAAACTCCTGCTTATTGAGTCATACTCCGGCAGTTGATACTGTGTGTTTCCACTACACTATAAGGTACAGGAGTTAGGTCATGGAGGTTCAGGGAATACTTGGCGTGCTTATTTTATTTGCCGACATCTATGCCATTTTAAAGATTTTTCAGAGCAGTGCCGGCAATGGGGTAAAAGCGGCATGGATCGTGGCCGTGTTGCTGCTGCCGGTGCTTGGCTTAATCGTCTGGTTCCTCTTCGGGCCTGGCAACAAAAGCACTTAAATTGTGCCGGGCTTTTTTTGTGAGTTGCTGGCCTTAAGCGCAGTTCATTGCAAATGACCTACCATTTGTTATTGCTAATTCCTGCTGCAGTGCTAATCGTTGCAGGCTTCGCAGGGCTGGTTTTGCCAGTTTTCCCCGGAGCTCCGCTGTTGTTCGGTGGGTTGGTGCTTGCGGCGTGGGCAGAAAATTTTGCCTATGTGGGTACCGGCACCATTGTGTTTTTAGCGGTACTGGCTCTGCTGACTTATTTGGTTGATATTGCTGCCGGCGCACTTGGTGCGCGTCGCTACGGCGCATCTGTCCGATCTATGGTGGGGGCAACAGCCGGAGCGCTGGTGGGTGTTTTCTTTGGTATTCCGGGCCTGCTGCTGGGACCATTCATCGGTGCTGTGTTGGGCGAACTTACCGTAACCCCTGAGCTGCGTGCTGCTGGTCGAGCTGGTTGGGGCGCAACCATTGGCCTGTTGCTGGGCACAGCGATTAAGTTATCGTTGGCATTTACAATGCTGGGCTGGTTTATTGTAATTCGATTTGCCTAACCCGATTATTTTTTCATCACCTTTGGTGTTGGTAAGTAATCGCCGTATTGTGTTATTTACGGTCGTGATTTTCGAGTGGGTATTGAGAAGGTGGCAAGGAGGAGTTTCTTTTATAGAATTTCCCGAGCCTTACCCGGTGCTATATTTTTTGGTGCGCATGGCCTGAAGGGTTGTAGTGATCATGTTCAAAGTATTCTTGTCGGTTTTGATGTTTTTGCTTGTAAGTGCTTGCGACCCGAAGGTCGGCAGTTATGAATGGTGCGAGCGTGTTGCACATGATGACAAGAGCGAGTGGGACAATGATCAAATCGCGATGTTTTCCAACAACTGTTTTGTTGAACGCTAATTGAAATTTAAGTGCGCTTCTTTTTTTCTCCGGTATTTGCTCTTGTCACTTAGGCGGAAAGGCCTTTTTATGGCATTACTGCTTCTGGCGGGCCCGCTTCAGGCCGCCGATTGCGTAGTGCTATTGCATGGGCTTGCCCGCAGCGACAGATCAATGTCTGAGCTCGCTGAGGACCTTACACAGGCGGGTTACCAGACGGTGAATGTCGATTACCCATCCACCGACTTCCCGGTGGAAGAACTTGCGGATCGTTATATTCCGATGGCTATCGAAGCCTGTGCTCCTAATAGCACGGTGCATTTTGTTACCCATTCAGTTGGCGGTATTCTGGTGCGCTACTGGCTAGAACATAACGACCATTCGCGCGTGGGCAGGGTGGTCATGTTAGTGCCGCCCAATCAAGGCAGTGAACTGGTCGATAAGCTGGGCGGTGTGCCCGGGTTTTACCTGCTTAATGGTCCGGCTGGGTTGCAGTTGGGCACCGATAGGGCGAGTTTGCCGAACGCACTGGGCTCTATACCCGTTGAAGCCGGGGTCATTGCCGGCAGCAGAAGCTTTAATCCCATCTACTCTGCAATCATTCCCGGGGATGATGATGGTAAGGTCGCGGTGGCGCGGGCCCGCTTGGACGGTATGACCGATTTCATTGTGCTTCATCATACCCACACCTGGATTGCCGGAGCCCCTCCCGCTCAGTATCAGGTCCGTTATTTTCTGGAGCATGGCAGCTTTGATCATTCTGTGAATGACTAGCTAAGCTTTGATTGATTCAATTATTGTGGGTTCAGTTTTTAAAAAGAGGGTACAAACACCATGCAACCCACAGACATCCTTAAGTTTTGGTTTGCCGGCAGCGAGCGCGATGCCAGTGCAGCTGCGGCGCGCATGGGTTTCTGGTTTAGCGCAACCGCGGATACCGATGCGAGCATTAAGACTCAGTTCGGCGAGGCCATTGATCGTGCTGCGAAGGGTGATTGCGCTGATTGGGCGGCAACGCCGTCGGGGTGTTTGGCGCTGATTCTGATATTGGATCAGTTTCCGCGTAATGTGTACCGCGGTACTCCAGCCGCATTTACGCATGATGCGCTGGCTCTGGGCTTAACTGTTATTGGCCAGCGTATGGGTTTTTTGCAGGAGTTATCGCCGGTTGAGCAGATGTTTTTTTTGATGCCGTATCAGCACGTTGAAGATGCGCAACGTCAGCTCGAAGGCGTTGCTTTGTATCAGCAGCTGGCAGCCGGCGCCTCGGCTGAATGGCAGCAATTTTTGTCGGAGAGCCTCGACTTTGCTCAGCTGCACTGTAACCTGATTCAACGCTTCGGTCGCTTCCCCCATCGCAACTCTATTTTAGGCCGAGCATCGACTCACTCAGAGCTTGAGTATTTGCGTGATGGTGAATCGTTTGGCCAGACCTAGCCCCTTGCTGCTCAATTAGCGAAAGAATATTCACAATGGAATGGCTTGATTTTTTTTATGCCGCACTGGTCATTGGTGCTGGCTCGGTGATTCAAACATTAACCGGCATGGGCACTGGTTTTTTGGTTGTGCCGATTATTGCGCTTATTGACATCAGCTTGCTGCCGGGTCCTATGGTGCTAGCGAGTATGTCGTTATCCGGGCTGATGACTTATCAGGGCAGGGCGCATATTGATTACAAAAACGTAGGGGCCATTCTTTGCGGCATCGTGCCTGGTGCCATTATTGGTGGCTTGGTTCTGGAGGGCGTGAGTCTCGATAAGCTGGGTATTGTGTTTGGCGTTGTGATCCTGTTGGGCGTCATTTTCGCCGCTCTTTCGTTGCATGTGCCGTTAACGCGCACCAACGGTTTGTTGGCTGGTGTGATGGCTGGCGCGATGGGTGCTAGCACGGGTATTGGGGCCCCGGTATTGGCGATTCTGTATCAGCGGGCTGGAGGGCCGGTAATTCGTGCAACCCTGGCGCTGTTATATACCTGCGCCTCCGCATTGATTTTGCTGATACTCGGCGCATTGGGGCAGTTTGATCTGCAGGACGCGGTTGCCGCTTTTTGGCTGGTACCGGGTTTTCTGGCGGGTTATTTTGCGTCACAACATCTTTCCGCCCGACTTGATCAGGTTGGTGTCCGCTGGTTTCTTTTGGGGCTGGCGGTTGTCGCGGCGTTGCTGCTAATTGGGCGCAGTTTTATCTAAGGTAAATGGGCGAAAAGTCCCCGTATCGCTGTCTGTATTAGAAAGAAGCGTTAAAAAGACCCCAGGGTGGCTGAATATCGGCCCATTTCTGGTACGATTGCGCCCCTTCAAGTCCTGACATAGAGTTTATGCCTCGGCAATTGCCTTGTTTTCAGCGGGTTGCAGCGGTTGTTTTTATTTGGACACCTTTTAATTTTTAAAGAATGTTTTAAACGGAGAGCTGGCAGTGCGTTGGGTACTGAGTTCAAAAATTCATAAAGCCACCGTGACCCAGGCCGACCCTGATTACGTGGGCAGTATCACGATCGATCGTGACCTTATGGACCGTGTTGGTTTGTGGTTGAACGAGCGGGTTCTAATTGCCAGCAATAGTGGCGCACGGCTGGAAACCTACGTTATTGAGGGCAAACGTGGCTCCGGTGATATTTGCATGAACGGCCCGGCCGCACACAATATTCGCCAGGGCGAAGAGATTGTCATTATGGGCTTTGCGTTAAGTGATAAGCCTATTGATGCCAAAATTATTTTGGTGGATAAACAGAATAAGTACCTGCGCGACCTGCCCGAAAAAGCCGGGATGAAAATTTAACCGGATTTCTCCGGTAAAGAGCGCATGTCTCACGCTACTTTGAACGATCTGCAAACAGACAGTGAAAAGCTGCGCGCCGCAGTGGCGCTGGTTGCTGAGTTTGTCTCGGACACTATTCTGGACCCTCATTCGGGACTTCAGAGCGCTTATACCGGCGCAGGGCAATACACTGATAGCAACGCAGAATTAATAGACCTATTAGCACAATTGCTTGAGACGCTCGATATCATCGGTTTTTCTGCTTCCCGTCTTGAGCAGCTTGACCGCAGATTGCAAGACCAAGGTATACCCCCGCTTAGTACGCTGAGTGTGTTGTGTGCAGCTCCGCAGAGCCCTGCTTAGTTACCCAGAAAGCTATAGACAGGTCTCCTTCGCAATTTTCGACGCTGAATTTATTGTATTCTGGGCCCGATCGAACTTATGCATAAGCGACGCAGTCTGAAAATTTGAGCGTGTTGGCTGGCCGCATCATGATGCATTGAGACGAAGGTTGAGTGGCGTGGCGGATGTGAAAAATGCTTTCGATAACTGCCTTTTTTATCCGGAAATTAAAGAGCTGTGGCACTGATGACCCATCCTCCCCTCATTGATCACATTGGTATACCGGTGAGCTCCTTTTCCAGCAGTCTGCGCTTTTATACCAGCGTACTTCGGAGCCTGGGTTATCATCTTGTAACGCAGTCGGAGGTTAGGGCGGGTTTCGGGCTTGGCAGAAAGCCTGAGTTCAGTATCTTCGAGCTGCTGGCAGCGAAAAATCAGCCCATCCCTCAGCATATCGCTTTTTCGGCGGTTTCCCGTGATGCGGTAGATGCCTTCTATGTGGCGGCATTGTCTGCCGGTGGGGTGCCTAATGGGCTGCCTGGTCTGCGACCCGAATATCACCCTAATTACTACGGCGCATTTGTTATTGACCCCGATGGCAATAACATTGAAGCCGTTTGTCATACTAGGCTCGAAAGCTAGATGTGGTTTAAATCTGCCATCCGCTAGTGTAACGATGGCATACAGTGTTTTAATAGATCTATGAATACATTAATCCGTACGTTTATCTGGTTGATTGGTATTGTCGCACTGCTGTTTGTGGTGGTGGGTGTTGCCATTACTTTTTACTTCGACCCGAACGATTACAAAGCCGATATTGAAGCAGTAATTGAGTCGAACACCGGTCGCGAGGTAACTATTGAGGGAGACCTCTCGTTAAGTGTATTTCCATGTTGTGCGGTTGAGCTTGGTCGGGTTGAGTTAAGTAATCCTGATGGTTTTGAGCCGCGTAAATTTTTGTCTATTGATTCTGCCGAGGTGAGTATCGGGTTATTGCCCTTGTTGCTGCGGCAGAAAATTGTTATTGGCGAAGTGGTGTTGGAAGGTTTCGATGCCACTTTAATCACTAAAAGTGATGGTTCAGTGAATTGGGAGTTTTCTACCGATACTACTGAGAATGTTGTCGAGGCCGCAGAGCCTGTTTCTGAGAGCGATGCGCCGTTAACCATGAACGAGCTGTCGGTTGAAGGGTTGCGTTTTATAGGTGGCCGCGTGCGTTGGCTGGATGACAGCACTGATACCGATATTGTGGTTACTGGTTTAAATGTTGTTACCGGACCAGTGGCGGCTGACGAGCCATTCGATCTTACTGCTGGTTTTGCTATAGCAGGCCTGGCTGAAGGTATTGATGCTGATTTTAGTTTTTCCGGAACACCGACTATCGACCAGTCTGCATTGACGGCTGACCTTGGCGGCAGTGAAATTGAGTTGTTATTAAAAGGCGAAGATCTTCCGGGAGGTAAAGCAAGTGTTACCGTTTTGGCACCTTATCTTTTGGTTGGCGGTGCCGAAGAGGACGTGTCAGCGCGTGACCTTACTATTGATCTGGAAGCCGGGCCTTTCGTATTGCGCGCCAAGGCCAGCGGTTCGGTGGCGGATGCCGGAGTTAATTTTGCAGGCAGCCTGGAGACCGACGTGTTTTCGCCGCGTGAACTGCTAAAGCTCCTCGATACCGAGATAGAAACAGCCGACCCTAAAGCACTCAGTGCTATGGATGTTCGCTCTGATTGGGTATTTCGCGGCGATCGCGCCGGCTTGAGCAAAATGGTGCTTCATTTGGATGACACCACCATTAGCGGCGAGCTTGGTTTGGGCAGTATTGAAAACGAGCAGGTACTGGCCGACCTGACTATCGATACGATTAATCTTGATCGCTATCTCGAACCCGAATCCGAGGTGTCACCCACGGCAACCCCTCAGCGCTCAACAGACTCGGCCGCGGAGGAAGAACTCATTCCGGTGGAGACGCTGCGCGATCTGAATGTCAGAGCCAGCGTCAAAGTGAGCAATATGGTGATTTCGGATATTAGCCTCAGTGATATCAGTTTGACTGTTGCGGCACAGGAGGGCAGCTTGCGCATCAATCCGCTTATGGCGCGCTTATATGAAGGGGCCTATACGGGTGATATCCGTGTCGATGTGCGCAAGAAACAGCCGAAGGTGTCATTCAATGAAAAGCTCACCGGTGTGAAGATAGGCGGTTTATTGCGTGATAACTACGGTGTTAGCAATATCGAAGGCTTACTTAATATTGAGTTTGCGGCAACCGGCACGGGCAATACGGAGTCGGCACTCATTTCCGGCCTGAATGGTAATGTGAGTTTTAATCTGGCCGATGCCGTGTATCAGGGGCGTGATTTCTGGTATGAACTTCGGAGTCAAAAGGCTCGGCTTAGCGGAAATCCTTTGCCGCCTGCACCGCAGGACCCAAAAACCGACATCAGTAAGATGCAAGGCAGCGGTGTAATAACTCAAGGCGTTATGCGAACTAATGATTTGGCTGTGCAGGTGCCATTTATTCGTTTGAACGGTGTCGGGCAGACCAACCTGAGTACCTTAGATATTAACTATAAGCTGAATGCTAAAGTGATCGGGTCGCCCCAGTTTGACGATGGCTCTAATCTGGATGAATTAAACGGTTTGACTCTGCCGGTGACCATCAGTGGTGCTGCTGATGATCCTGATATTTCGATTGATCTGACTGCCGTGATTACAGGCCTGGCGACTAAAAAACTCCAAGACCGACTGCTGAAAAAATACGGTGGTGCAGGCTCTGCCGCCGACCCGGGCAAATCTGAGAAGCCACTGAACGATGGCGACTCGCCGAAACAGATGCTCCGCAAAGGCTTAGGTGGTCTGCTGAAGTAGTGCGGTGTTTTTCCATTATTCTTTTTGGCTTGGTGCTAACCCCGGTATCTGCAGCAGAGTTGCTGTCGATGGATGTGAGCAAAGAGGGTGCCAGAGTGTTTGTTGCTGCAGACGTTGCCGTTCAGGCAGCCCCGGATCAGGTTTACGCAGCACTCGTTGACTACGATAACTTTGCCAGTTGGTCGCAGCGCTATCGTGACACAGCATATATAGATCCGGCAGCTGATGGCCGCCCGCAGGTGCGCAGCAATATTCAAGGTTGTATTTTATTCTTCTGTCGTAACGTTGCGCGCGTCATCGTGCTTGATCTGGAGCCCCCGCATTACATTCTTGCTACCGTCATCCCCGATCGCAGTGATGTGAAATACGGCGTTGAACAATGGTGGATCGAGGTCGCCGATAAAGGCAGTTTGGTGCGCTACACCCATGAAGTGGAGTTTAATTTTTGGGTGCCTCCAGTGATTGGCGTGTGGGCAATTCGGCGTTCCTTGCAGAAGGATGCGCTAAAAGCTGCCCAGCGAATTGAATTGATAGCCAACTAGTGCAGTTGGCTTCCGATGCCGTGACACCCGCAGTGAACACCGATAATATCGCCGATACATTATTGAGCTGGTGGGATCTTAATGGTCGTCACGATCTTCCGTGGCAGCGAAAGCCTACGCCGTATCGGGTCTGGGTGTCTGAAATCATGTTGCAACAAACTCAGGTTGCCACCGTGCTTAAATATTATGATCGATTCATGCTGCGGTTTCCTTCGCTTGCCGACCTGGCCGCTGCAGATATTGACGAAGTGCTGCATCTTTGGACTGGCTTAGGTTACTACAGTCGCGCCCGCAATCTGCACAAGGCGGCACAATTGGCGTACTCAGAATTACGCGCTTTGCCCGAAAACTTCGATCAACTGCTGGCGCTACCGGGCATTGGCCGTTCGACGGCAGGTGCTATTTTGTCGCTTGCAAGCAATCAGCGTTATTCGATACTTGATGGCAATGCGAAGCGGGTGTTGGCCAGAGTTTTTGCAGTCGATGGCTGGCCCGGAAATACCGCAGTGGCTAATCGTTTGTGGGAGTTGGCGGATGCATGCACACCGCAACAACGGGTAAACAACTACACGCAGGCCATTATGGATTTGGGCGCTTCACTGTGCAGTCGCCGCAACCCGCGTTGTGAACGTTGCCCGCTGCATATGCGGTGTGATGCCTTTATTGCTGGGGCTGTGCATGATTATCCAGGCAAGAAGCCAAAGCGTGATAAGCCTCAGAAACACGCGGTACTTGCAATGCTAACGGATGATGCAGGCTGCGTGTTGCTGGAGAAGCGTCCTTCCCACGGCATATGGGGTGGTCTGTACAGTTTTCCGGAGTTCGTATCGGTTACGGAGGCCGAGCATTGGTGTGCTGAGTTTACTGGCAGTGTCGCGCAGCAGTCGCGCACTTGGGCCGTGGTTAAGCACGGTTTCAGTCATTATGATTTGCATATGCAGCCGTTAAAGCTGGTTGTGAGCTCAGTATCAGATAAGGTAATGGATGCTGACCGCTGGCTCTGGTATAACACCGCTGCGCCGCCCGAGGTTGGACTCGCGGCGCCGGTTAAAAAACTTCTTGAGTCGTTTGGAGAACCTGCATGACCCGTATTGTGAAATGTGTGTATCTCGATAAAGACGCACCGGGGCTTACTCGTGTGCCGTATCCCGGTGATCTGGGTAAGCGCATTTATGACAACGTCTGTCAGGAAGCTTGGCAGGAGTGGCTTAAGCATCAGACCATGTTAATTAATGAATATCGCCTCACGCCTATTGAGCCTAAAGCCCGCAAATACCTCGAAGAAGAGATGGAAAAGTTCTTTTTTGGCGACGGCCCAACTCAGATTGCGGAATTCGTGCCGAAATAGACACTTAGCAAGGCCGCATGGGTTTAATCGCGCCCCAATGGCGCTGAAGCACTGATAATTGGTGCTAAAGTCTTGACTCTGTAAAGGGCTACGGCTTTAATAGCCGCGCTGTCATCGCACAGACCAGCAGATTTCCGTTCGGAGTCGGCTGCACATAAATTTCGGCCAAGTAGCTCAGTTGGTAGAGCAGCGGATTGAAAATCCGCGTGTCGGTGGTTCGATTCCGCCCTTGGCCACCATTTTATTCAAAGACTTACGGCAACCGCTCTGGTTGCCGTTTTCCGTTTTGTGTGATTTTGGTGAAGTCGTGACCTTACACTTTTTTAGTCATTACCTTGGATGCGCACAGACGTTTAAGAGCTACAGTTTGCCATTCGGTATCACCGGTATATTCTTTGGGTCCTTCTTTTTGCGAAGTTTTATTGCCCTTTCTCCCATCCGTGAACAGGCATCTTTAGATGCGATCCAGCGATGGAATAAATTAGTCGCGAGTAACGATGCACCCATAGTGAAAAATGCGGCACTGCCTTTAATGGCTGTGCTGGTCGGGTCGAGCACCAACATCGGCTTTGAAAGGCTGCCACCCAATTTGATGAAAGGATTAACCAAGTCACTGGCGCTTATGCCAATACCGCGTAACGGCGTTGTCTGAAAACTGATATCAATTCTTTCACTGCTTAGGTCTACGGTTCCAGCTGCGACAATAGACAGCTTGTCGGTTTGTAGAATCATTCCGGGGGCTGTTTTAATGACCCCCTTGGTGATATCGAGATATACCGCATCGCATGCGACTGCCGACTCGGTTTGTCGTTCTGCAAGCGGATTCAGTGTTTTAATGATCTGAATAAATAAATCGCCGAAAAGGAATTCGAGTTTACCAAATGGCAGAAAGCCATTGCCGCCGCTCATCCAAAAATAGCCATTTAGCGCGGCTCCAAGTTCGGCAAAACTATTGCCCTCGCTGCTTACTTTGGTAATGATATTTTGTCGTGGCAGCTTGCTAATCTCTGTGTCGGTAAGGCCTCCAGTAGCAAATGCAGCATCAGTCGCTGCCGCATCTATCTCCAGTTGAGGCGGCGCTTGCGTGGCATCGATGCTGAATTTTCCTTTTACGTTTCCATAGCGTGTGCTACCCCAAATTACGGGAACATTAAGCACGCCATCGCGAAGTCTGCCGGCAAGACCAAGATTGCTGATAGTTCGATTGGCCACAATAAATTCTTTAAGCAAGATGCCGAAGTCGGCGTTTGCCTCTTGCAGCAAGCCAAAGTCTATGGGCGCTGCAGAAAGCAGTCGTGTTTTTGAGCTGTTTACTGACGGCGTATTTTGCGCCTCTTCTGGCACTGCATTTTTCGCATCAACATCATCAGTTTGTTCGACTTTTTCTACAAAATTATTCAGGTTGATATATTGCGAGGTCAGTTTAGCGGCAATATTGGGCAAGCCTTCCGTGTTAATTTCAATGACACCCTTGAGATCACTGTCGTTGATTTTGGCGCTAAAATCGCGGATTGAAAGATTATTTTCGAAGCCCGTCATTGTGGCCGAGATGTCAAACTTCACCGGGTTGAAGCTCCATCGGCTAAAGCTTCCAAGGTCCGATAATCTAGGGCCACTTAGGCGCAAAGAGAGCTCCTTTGTTTCTACCTTTGGGTGAGTCTTTAATATCCCGTTAATATCTATTCGCGCATCGCCTAATCCGCCTTTAAACGTGTCAAATTCGATGGCTTCGCCGCCGAATGAGCCTATAGCAGTGAGGAAGTAGGCACTGGCAGGCGGGGTATAGCCAGCAATGTACGGTGCGGTTTCCCGAAGGTCTTGTCCCTCTGCCTTAAGATTAAAATCAATAGTGCTTAGCTTCTCTGGCCACCCTGAAAAGATGCTGCCGCTTAGCGAGTCATTATTCAGACTCGCCACAATATTGTTTAGCCGGACACCTTTTTCTGAAAGCTTAAGCTGGGTGCGCAGCGAATATTGTTTTGTTGGAATATTGTCCAGCTCAGCGAAGGCGAGCGTTTCTGCAAGATTTTGACCGGAGGCAAACAGAGTGGCATCGATGGTGGGTGTTGGGTTCCCGAATTTTACTGTGCCACTGAAACGTTGTTTGGCATTGTTTAGCATTGAGTTGCCATTGCTGATTTGGAGCTGATTGTCAGCGTAGCCGAACTTGCCGGACAGTTGCCAGGACTCCGCCGGCATGGGGGCATCGCTTTGTGTCTGTATAAACTTATTAATTGTTGCGCGAAGATTCGCTCCTTCAGCAGACCCATCAAATTGAATATTCAAAGTAGGCGAAAACGTAATTTTTCCTGAACCTTTTGCCGAGTCTTTGTTTGCGGAGAGGCTGATTGAGTCCAGCTGTACAGCCTTGGTTTCTAGCGTTGCCGAGGCGATAAGTTTTACGGGTGTCGGCCCATTGAGTGAAATATTGTAGAGATCGGCAAGGTCACGTACGTCAGTACTGTTGATTTCTGCCTCGATGGAGCTCCCTGAGAAATCAGTATTGTCACTGATGCGACTGCTAAAGCTTGCTGTGCTGCTCCCCAGCCTCCCTGTGCCGGTAATAACATTCAGTGAGTCTTCTTTTATGCTTGATGCGGAGGCTGCGAGGCTAAAGGGTAGGTTTGGTAAGTCTTTCAAGCCCGCAATAAGGCCCAGCGTTTGCAGGCTATCGGATCGGGCGTTTAACTGCAGGTCGAAATCGCGAAGTTGCGGTAACTTATGGATGGTAGCGAAACCATCAATATCGATGCCTTTGGTGCTGGCTGAAAATTTGCTGATCTTAAGGTCGTCGTCAATACGGTCTGCTTTTATACTAATGACAAAGGGGCTCTTGGGTAAGGTATTGATCCCGGCAAGCTGCCCCAACGAGTGCGCACTGGGACCGGATGACTTGAACATGAGCTTCAGCTCAGAGAGTTCCTTTAAATTGGTGGT
The DNA here is from genome assembly GCA_029245525.1 of Gammaproteobacteria bacterium. Lineage (GTDB taxonomy): Bacteria > Pseudomonadota > Gammaproteobacteria > Steroidobacterales > JABIQA01. Next base: position 19,820 of record JAQWPD010000052.1, read on the forward strand.
ATAAAACAATCCGTCAATCTTAAAGTCACCGGCATTGCCAACAAGAGTCATGTCGGCTTTCTCATTTTGAGTTGTGAGTTTTGCCTTCAGGCTAAGTGGCCCACTTGCAACCGCAGGAAGCTTGATGGCCTTCAGTATGATTGCTGTTTCTGGTGCGGTGTAGCTGAAATCGATATTCGGCGACTCAAGGCGCGCTAAATTGCTGAAGCTGCCTGCACTGCTTAGCTCGGCTTGTGTGCCGTTAACGTGCACGTCGTAGTTCACCGCTCCAGCGACGAGCAGTTCGGGAAACGGGCCAATTGATCCGCGAAGCGTCATGTCATAATTGTCAATACGCAAATCGGCGTTGACAGCGATCCCATTATTGTCGATCTGTATTTCACTGGCTTTGACGATGTCGAGGATAATTTCCTCGGGCAGTGATGGATTCACAAAGCTGAGTTTTATGTCGCTTACATGCGCATTCGACAAGAACAGCATGATCGGTTTATGTGGGGTATTTGAGCGCGGTGTATTTGGGCGACTCATATCCCAGTTCATTTCACCATGACTCCATTCAAATAGCAGTTCACCGCCTTTTGCCTCGGCATTAGTGATCGTTAGCTCACCTTTGAACAGGCTGAATAGATCAATGGCTACTTTGGCTTCATCGATGCGCAACATATTTGGGCGGCTGCTCCAGGGTGGGTTTTGCCAGTTGATCTTAGTGGCATTTATCGTGATGGTCTTACCGAGTGTGTAGTCGAAGTCCCCATTAATTTGCAGTGTTCGCTGGGTTAATTGGCTTACGGTATTTTCAATAAACGGCTTCAGTCGGTTAGGGTCTGACAGATACCAAAGGCCATAAGCTATGACTGCTGTGAGTGGCAATACAATGGCGAGCAGTAAAATCTGCAGCCAATGCAATCTTGGTTTATTAGGGAATGTGCTGGTCATGAGGCGATTTATTCGGGTTCCGGTATTGTTTCGGCACATTATACGGGCTGTAACGCATTGGTGCGGGGTAAAAAAAGAGTGCTGAGAGAGGCCTGAAGCGCTGTTTAATCATCCAATATTGTGAGATACGGATGCCTATATCAATAGCTATGGCTGAGCTATTGACTCTGAAGCCGTTGTGGCGCGCAGTCCTGTGGAGGCAGCAAAGCGTTCTTTTAAGTCAGCGGTGGGGGGGGGTAATATTGCCAGCGAGATGTTGCTGGCTTAGGTGCAAACCGTGGGTCCGGTGGTTGCGTTAATGCCCTGTTTGGCTGAGCAGGAGGAGCAAGTGCCTTTCGACGGCCGGATTAGCCCTAAAAAGCTAGCGATTACCCCAGCACTCCGGTTCATTCGTTGCCTCGCTTATCGGTGCAACGCCCCCAAACTTCTGCCCGACTTCGTTCATTGCGAACAGAGTGCATTCTTCATCTGCAATCTGCCCTTCTCTGGCCGTTGCAGTTGCAGTAAAGCCCGTCGCATCGGCTTCAATGATGGCAATAGTGAAATGTTGATAGGTCGATATATCATCCATCCCTAACCCTGGCGGTTCGTCCGTTGTGGCGCCGGTTAGATTGCCGGTGTAGGTGTTATTCTGTAGGTAGTGCTTCTCCTGCGCAGAGGCAAGCCTTAGCAGACTTGTCTTCGCATCTACCCTGTTGGCTTTGAGTATATAGTTTCGGTAGGAAGGCACGGCAATCGACATGAGAATACTGACCATAACAACCACGACCATTAGCTCAACCAGCGTTATGCCTGAAGCTCTGTTGGGTAGTGCGGTGTTTCGATAATTCATGCTCTACAGTCCTTCCTCGGTCCAATAGGTTCGGCTTGGTGGAAGCGGAAGCTGATCGCTTGGACAAACCAGACTGGCGCAAACGCGGAACACGCTGTTTTCCTTCGTGGAGCCATCAGGGTTGGTAATGGTTTCGGTCTCCGACATCAGGTACACCTCCGAAGCGATACCACCAAACTGAAGCTCTGTAGCAAAATCACTGAGGTCATAATCCGCAGATTCTGCAATGACCTCGCCGTCAATTACCGGACGACCCCACGTTAGGTTAATGTCATACAATCTATTCGACCCCTTACCTGCAGTGCATGAGTTAGCGTCTCCGCCCGGCGCGAAGGAAGAAAAGTAAACCACACCATTAATAGTGAG
>JAQWPD010000039.1 GCA_029245525.1 Gammaproteobacteria bacterium
TTGAGCAGACGCGGGTCGCGGGTTTCACTGCGCAGCACATCGCTCAAAGTACGTTGAACCTGTTCTTCAAGACGACTGCTGCGATAAAAATCCCGTGATGACATATCGGTGCTACATCGAATCAAGCGTGCGGGCGATTTCAACGCGTTGGAAGCACTCTATCTGGTCGCCGGGCTGAACGTCGTTATAATCTTTAACGCCTATACCGCATTCGGTGCCGGACCGAACCTCGTTGACGTCGTCTTTAAAGCGACGCAAAGATTCGAGCTCACCTTCGTAAATAACAACGCTATCACGCAGCACACGGATTGGGTTATCGCGCTTTACAAAACCTTCCGTAACAAGGCAACCGGCAATATCGCCAAACTTTGGTGAAGTAAAGACATCACGCACCTCAGCAAGACCAACAATCTCTTCACGAATCTCGGGCGCCAAAAGCCCGGTAACCGCAGCCTTAACAACGTCAATGGCCTCATAAATAATACTAAAGTATTGAATATCAATGCCTTGTTCTTTTACAGCATCGCGGGCTTTACCATCGGCACGAACATTAAAGCCAATGATGATGGCTTTTGATGTGGCCGCCAGGTTTACGTCGGTTTCAGTGATGGCGCCAACGCCGGATGAAACAATTTTCACGTTAACTTCATCATTGGATATATCTTCCAATGCTTCGCAGAGGGCCTCAGCACTGCCATGCACGTCGGCTTTCACCAGCAGGGTCACAGATTTCATCGCGCCGGCCTTTAACTGACCAAAGACGTCATCAAGCTTGGCGGCCTGCTGCTGCGATAATTTAATTTCGCGTGCTCGTGCATGACGAAACTCAGCAACTTCACGCGCCTTTCGCTCGTCCTCAAGCACAACCGCATCATCGCCTGAAACCGGAGTGCCAGAAAGTCCAAGCACAGCCACCGGAGCACCTGGACCAGCTTCCATAACCGTTGCACCGGTATCGTCATGCATGCGGCGCACCTTGCCATGCACCTGACCCGCGACCAGAACATCGCCCTGACGCAAAGTGCCGCGGGTAACCAGCACAGTCGCCACTGACCCACGTCCGCGCTCAAGGCTGGATTCAATCACCACACCTGTCGCACGGCCGCCGGCAAATGCCGTTAATTCAAGGAGCTCTGCCTGCAGAGAAATTGCACCAAGCAAAGCATCAACACCGTCGCCGGTGTGCGCCGATACATTCACAAACTGGGTGTCGCCGCCCCACTCCTCAGAAATAACTTCGAGCTGAGACAGCTCATTACGAACACGTTCAGGATCAGCTTCAGGCTTATCCATTTTGTTTATAGCAACAATAATTGGCACGCCAGCAGCTTTAGCGTGCTTTACCGCCTCTTCTGTCTGCGGTTTAACACCGTCATCACCGGCTACCACCAAAATGACCACATCGGTAACCTTGGCACCGCGCTCACGCATTGAGGTAAATGCGGCATGTCCCGGGGTATCTAAGAATGTAATATCGCCTGAATCGGTATGCACTTTATACGCGCCGATATGCTGAGTAATGCCACCGGCCTCGTCGGCTGTTACCTTGGTACGACGAATATAGTCAAGCAGCGATGTCTTACCGTGATCCACGTGACCCATAATTGTCACCACCGGAGACCGGGAAACCTCCTCACCGACCTCTTCATCAGTGATGCTGATGATTTGCTCATCCAGCAACGCAGGATCTTCTGGCTTAGGAATATGACCGAGCTCTTCGACCAAGATAATTGCTGTATCCTGATCGAGCGGCTGATTGATGGTCACCATCATGCCCATGCCCATCAGCGATTTAATCACTTCGCCGCCTTTCACCGCCATGCCCTGTGCGAGCTCGCCAACGGTCATGCCATCGACAACACTAACCTCGCGGATTACCGGAGCGGTTGGCAATTCAAAGCCATGCTGCGAATCAACATTAACTGAGCTGCTGCGCCGACGCGATGATTTGCGGCCAGACGCGTTTGTGCGACGCTTGCCACGCATATCCGATGCAACATGCAATTTTTTGCGGCCCGAACGATCTGGTGCGTTGCCGCCACCAGACTCACGCTTGTCGTTCTTACCCCGACCACGAGCAGGCTTATCACCTGACTTAGCGGCTGGTTTAGCGGCGTCAGTGCTTGGCGCAGTGGCGGCCTGTTTCTGTTCATCTTTGCGCCGCACTTCAGCCAATCGCTCTTCACGTTCAGCATCACGGCGAGCCGCCTCTTCATCTTTGGCGCGCTGCTCGGCTTCCTTCTCTGCCTTACGAGCAGCAATACGATCGGATTCCGCTTTTTCAGCGGCCAAGCGCGCTTCCTCTTCTTCGCGACGCTTCGAGTCTGTCTCTTCCTGCTGAGCACGATTCTGCTCTTCGATGACATCACGCTTTACGTAGGTGCGCTTTCTGCGAACCTCAACATTTACCGTGCGGGCTCTACCAGCAGAGCCGGAAACTTTTAGTTCACTCCGGTCACGGCGATTTAAGGTTACCTTTGTCGGAGTCGATGCTGCCGCCTCATCATTGCCCTGACGGCGCTGCAGATGGTTTAACAAAACCATTTTTGTATCGTCATCCACCAATGCATCTGCATCTTTAATATCGACACCAGCTTCTGCCAATTGCTCAAGCAGCCGTTCAACGGGCACCTTAAGAACATCAGCAAATTGCGCTACGGTTACAGCAGCTGCCATACAGTTTCTCCGTTTACCTGCGCAGAGCTACAGCTCTTGCGCTTCCTCTTCTTCAAACCAGTGCGCGCGTGCAGCCATAATCAACTTACCCGCGCTCTCTTCATCCAGACCAGCGATCTCAAATAACTCATCAACAGCCTGCTCGGCCAATTCTTCGCGGTCTTTAATGCCTTTTTCAGCCAGCTCTGCCGCCAGCTCAGGTGTCATACCCTCGAGCGACAATAGATCTTCGGCAGGCCCCGCAGCGCCTTCACCAACAATCGCGCGGGTCAACAGCAGGTCACGGGCGCGGTTACGCAACTCAGTGACAATACTCTCATCGAATTCTTCAATCGCTAATAATTCGCTCTCAGGAACGTAGGCCAACTCTTCTATAGAGGTAAAACCCTCCTGAACCAGAATCAAAGCAACTTCTTCATCGACATCAAGCGCGTCTTTAAAGCTATCCAGAATCGTTTTAGCTTCCTGCTCGCCTTTCGCATCGGCGTCGGCTTCGGTCATTACATTCAGAGTCCAACCGGTCAGTTCGCTCGCCAAGCGAATGTTCTGTCCGCCGCGACCAATTGCCTGCGACAACTTATCTTCTTCAACAGCAATATCCATACTGTGCCTATCTTCATCAACAACGATGGAGGTAACTTCCGCAGGTGACATGGCGTTAATAACAAACTGTGCGGGCTCATCATCGGCAAGAATAATATCGACACGCTCACCAGCTAATTCGTTGGAAACAGCCTGAACACGTGAACCACGCATACCCACGCAGGCGCCAACAGGATCAATACGCTTATCATTGCTCTTAACAGCAATCTTGGCGCGCAGACCCGGGTCGCGCGCAGCACCGCGAATTTCAATTAAGTCCTGACCAACCTCCGGGACTTCAATCTTAAACAACTCAATAAGAAACTCAGGGGAGTTACGGGTCATGAACAACTGCGGGCCTCGCAGTTCGCTGCGAACCTCATACAGCAACGCTTTAATGCGGTCATTAGGCCGTGCAGCCTCACGCGGGATCATCTGCTCGCGCGATATAAAGCCTTCAGCAGTGCCACCCAAATCAATGTATATGCCTTTCCGGTCAACGCGCTTAACGCTGCCATTAATCATCTCGCCAACTCTATCCTGAAACGCTTCGACCACCTGAGCACGCTCGGCTTCGCGAACCTTCTGCACAATAACCTGCTTCGCAGTTTGTGCCGCAATACGGCCAAACTCAGCAGATGAAGTCTGACTGTTGGAGTCTTCTTCAGGCATTGGCTCTTCAACAAATTCGCCGGGCTGGGCATCCGGATTAATATCCAGGGCATCGATCATGCGCAACTCACACTCAGGCGTTTCAAGCTCAGTTGAGTCATCAGCGAAAACCTTCCATTGACGGAATGCTTTGTAATCACCATTTGTGCGATCAATCTCGACGCGAACATCGATACCCTCTGCCTCGTTACGACGACGAATAGCAGAAGCCAATGCAGCTTCCATTGCTTCGAAAATAATTTCTTTTTCTACGCTCTTCTCGTTGGAGACAACTTCTACAACGTTCAGAATATCTTTGTTCATCATTTCAACGTACTCACAATTACATTGTCCGGCTACCTGAGCTACTCAGGCACCACCCGTGCAACATCCACATCCATCAACGGCAAACGAATATCCACTTCATCTTCTCTTACAAGTATTTCGTCGCCATCCAGGCCGATCAAAACACCCTTAACATTGCGTCGCCCATTGACCAAACGATGCAATTTAACTTTTACTCTTCGGCCAGCGAACTGCTCAAAATGAGCCGGCTTTACCAGCTTACGGTTCATACCCGGCGATGAAACCTCAAGGTTGTAATCATCCGGTATCGGGTCTTCTACATCGAGTATGGCGCTGGCCTGACGGCTGACCTTCTCGCAATCTTCCAAACCTATGCCATTGGGACTGTAGATATACAAGCGCAACAAGCCCCGCCCGTTGCCCAACCGGACCTCTATATCCATCAACTCGTAGCCCAGCGCTAAAACCTCAGGTTCAAGCAGTTTTAGCAGGGCATCACGACTGGCAGCAACCACAAACACCTCAACAGAACCAATAGGTTAAATACAAAAAATGGGCCGTAGGCCCATTTGCAGCGGCACTTGCCGCACCCACTGCTGGGCGTGCAAGTCCGAACCCTAGAAAAACAAAAAGCCCCTACTGGAGCCACCTCTATCAACCGAAAAAAACCGACCGACAGCCAATATCCGTTTTTCCGATGAGCATAAGCTATTGATTTATAATCCAATAAATGGCTCAAAGCGCGCCATACTTCGGCTCGCCGTGCATTGTATCAAAGCCGCAGCCCAAATGGCAGAGACAAAGGCATGAAAGTGAGCTAAACCGCAATGAACACACACATTTGGCCGGATGAGAAACAGGCACGGCGGACCACCTGTCGTGCTGACATTCGCTGACTCAGGCCGCATCCAACCCAGGTGACTGCCATCTCATTGCTTTCTGAATCATTGCAAGGCTGAGTGGTGCAGCTGGCTTACTCAGCTTCCCGATGACACCATCAGAAATATAAAGCCAACTATCGCGATCAAAAATAGGCAGCCAATACCTTTTGAAATGGTGCTGCCGAATGATTGACCTCCTGCAAGAGCGCCCAAGATTACAACAATGACAAAGAAGCCGACCCAAAACTCCATATTACCTCCTCGCAAGCAAGCCTTATTACTGTTTAATTTCTTAACGGCATATAACGCTCAGCCAAGCGCGAAGTACGCGGCACTTTGCCCTCTTGAGCGACTTGCTATGTGATCAGAGCCCATGCTTACAGCCCATTTAATCAGCTTTGACTGCCACGATGATTGGGTCTTGATCACTGTTCATAACAGTGGGATTTACACCGTAATGGCGAGTGGTAAAAGTAAAGTCATTACCTCTCGTGTCTATGTTGTTTTTTGCGCTGTCTCCACAGTTAAACGATACGGTGACAGTCTCATCCTCATTTTTAACCCAGGTGTGAGAGCTTATACTGCGAACACCTTCCATCAGGTATTTGTCCGCGTCATAAGCAGTAATAGAGGTAAAAAATTTGTTTTCAGGGTCTTTGAACGTTGTGGTGTAGCAAATACTGGCTTTCATTTTTGGGCTATTTGAATACATATTGCCAACGAAGGCTTCTGGACTTGCTCCTCCCCAACCGGCCGCATTTTCAAGATTCCACTGATGCAGATCGATCACCTCTTTGGAAGTACTGGGGAAGGTGTAGGTAAATTTTTCCATACCGTTCACTTCTTCGGTGAACTTTTTCACCCACTTTTCGACCTCATCATAATCGTAGGGTTGGATTTTATAGTCCGTTGCAAAGTTAAAATCGTTTGTATCCACCCTATTTAAGCTTTCTTTCGCGTACTCAATACCTTTTTCAGTGCCAGAGCGATAAATGAGAAATGCGAACTGCGATTCAACAGGCAGTTTATAGCTGCCATCATCCACCACATAATGCTGGCCATGCCCCCGTTCAGTGACGACTTGTACGGCCAAATAATTATCAGTCGCGGGTATGGAAAACGTAAGCTCCCCATCTACCGCTTCAACAATTGCCGCCCCATAAAGGGTATCGTCGTTCATTTGAACCGTCGCGGCTGCTTTTCCCCGGGGAGGCAGTCCCGGTAACTTTACGAATTCTTTAGTCGCTCCCTGGTTCGCCCAATTACGAAAATTTCGAGCAGTTTCAGCATGCGAGAAATTTTCTTCTGTAACAGCAATCGTTTTTTCGTCTTTAGCGCACGAAATCATAGAAATGCAAATAAGAGCCGCTAAAGCTCCCATTTTGTAGGTATTGAAACTGCTCATAAGTGGAAATCCCTTGCTTTAAATAACGACCAATAAGACATAAACGATACGATTTATTCACCTAACGCCTTACGGCCGCCGCGTTAGCCCTCGACTGCTGTGAAGGGTTAGCTTCTGCACGCCCTCAGGCTAAATAGACACTGAATCTTAGGGTCTCAATTTACCGCATCCGGACACGCCTGCCAAATCGATCTCCGGGCATAGATGCGAAAGCAGTTGCAGCCTTGGTGTGACCGTAACTGCCAATAAAAAACCCCTAAGTCGTTTCCAGCTCAAGGGTTTTGTATTTATTGGTAGCGGGGGTAGGATTGGGTCGCTGCGCTCCCCGTTCTCCCCGTCTGCTGGCCTACGGCCATCAATCGGACCCGAATCGAACCTTACTTGTCTAATTTATTGCAGGTTCGAATTGTTGCAATAAAAAACCCCTAAGTCGTTTCCAACTCAAGGGTTTCGTATTTATTGGTAGCGGGGGTAGGATTCGAACCTACGACCGTCGGGTTATGAGCCCGACGAGCTGCCAGACTGCTCCACCCCGCACCGGCAAACGGCATACTACTGACATTGGCGGTTTTTGCAAGCAATCCTTTGCCTTTCTGAAGATTTTCAGTCGACCCCAAGCCAGAAATAACCCACAGCGGATGCGCTGCTTTACATGAAGGCAGCCGTGCATAAAGCCAGCAGCTGGTTGGGAAAAATACCCAATGCAAGCAAAGCCAGGGCGTTCAAACTGAACACCAGCTTAACGTCGAAGCCTGCCACTATCGGAACCAACTCATCGCTATCGGTTGATACGCGCTTGGGCGGATCGAAATACATCATTCGGATTACCCGCAGGTAATAAAACGCGCCGATCACTGAAAATAGCACCGCCACTATCGCAATCCAGATCTCGCCGCGCTCCACAATTGCCGAGAGCACCGCCCACTTCGCGTAAAAGCCAGCGAACGGGGGTATGCCTATCATGCTGGCCATCACCAATAACATCATGACAGCCAGCCATGGACTGCGCTCGTTCAACCCTTTGAATGAATCAAGCTGATCGGCTTCAGCCTCTTTAGTGCCGAGCAGAATAATGCACCCAAACGCAGCAGCGCTCATCAGTACGTAGATGATCGAATAAAACAGCGATGCCGCAAGCCCCATCGGACTGCCAGCAATAAAGCCGATTAAAATAAAACCGACATGCGCAATGGTTGAATAAGCCAACATGCGCTTAATGTTGGTCTGAGCGATAGCGACGATATTACCCACGCCTAGGGAAAGCAATGCCAGCACAATCATCATTGATTGCCAATCGGCCGCAACGGGCGCCATAGCCTCAACCAACAATCGCACCGCCATAGCAAAGCCAGCCAACTTAGGCACAGTGGCGATAAATAATGTCACGCTCGTTGGGGCACCTTCATAGACATCGGGAAGCCACATATGAAATGGCACGGCGCCTAACTTAAACGCCACACCGACCAGAATAAAGGCAAGGCCGAGCAACACACTCAGGTAATTCGACTGCCCTGCCGCCAAAGATGTCGCAATTTCATCAAACTGCAAGCTGCCGGTAACACCATAGATGATGGACATGCCATAGAGCAGAACGCCCGAAGCAATAGCACCCAGGACGAAATATTTCATGGCGGCCTCGGCGGCTTTCGGCGAGTCACGATTAAACGCAACCATCGCGTACAAGCTCAGCGACATTAACTCCAGGCCTAAAAATGCTGTCAGAAGACTGTTGGCGGAAATCAGCACGAACACCCCGAGCAGCGCAAACAGACTCAGCAGGAAAAATTCGCCTTTATAGAGATCGCGTTCCTTGAGGTATTTACGTGAATACAAAAACACCACGGCAACCGTCAACAAACTAAAGAGCTTAAGCACACGACTCATCGGGTCAACAACAAAGCTTCCGTAAAACGTCACTTCGCGGCCATTCATACCGATAGGCGCAACAAGCCATGCCGTCACGGCAAGAACAGCCAAACTCAAAAGGTAGGTGATATCGCGATCTTTATCGCGAACGAACAGATCCACCACCAATACAAGGCAAACGCCCACCGCCAATGCGATCTCTGCAGCGGCTATTCCATAATTCAATACATCGGTCTGCAGCATCACAACTTAGACTCCAGAATATGAGCCGCCAAGCCAGCCACGGAACTCTCTATCATTTCCACCAGCGGTGCCGGCCACAAGCCCACCACAAGAACACTGACGGCAAGCACCGTAAGGATCGCAGCCTCGCGCTTGTTCACATCAGTCAAGCCGGCAACATCCGGATTCGCAACGGCACCAAAAATAACTCGCTTAACCAACCACAAGGTGTAAGCGGCGCCCAGTATCAACGCAGTGGCCGCAAGAAATGCGATCCAGAAGTTGGCCTTAAAGCTCGCCAGAATGACCAAGAATTCACCGACAAAACCAGACGTGCCAGGAACCCCGGCATTCGCCAATGCAAACAGCATCATGAACGAAGCAAATACAGGCATGGTATTCACCACGCCGCCGTAAGCCGATATTTCGCGAGTATGAAGCCGGTCATACATCACGCCAACACACATAAACAGCGCACCGGAAACCAGGCCATGGGAGATCATCTGCACCATAGCGCCAGTAAGGCCCATTACAACGCCATCCTCGCTGCCACTGTTGGCAATAATCTGCCATGGAATAAAAATACCCAGGATCACAAAGCCCATGTGTGCGATCGATGAATAGGCAATGAGCTTCTTCATGTCTGACTGAACTAACGCCACCAGGCCGATATAGACAACCGCAACCAATGAAAGGGCAATCATTACGCCGGATAGAGTCTCTGCTGCATCAGGCGCGATGGGCAAGGCAAAGCGCAGAAAGCCATAGCCGCCCATTTTAAGCAACACTGCTGCCAGAATAATCGAACCGCCTGTGGGCGCCTCAACGTGCGCGTCTGGCAACCAGGTGTGCACCGGCCACATCGGTACCTTTACTGCAAACGCCACCACGAAAGCCAAAAACACGAACACCTGGGGTGTTTCCGCTAACGGCAAACTGTGCATCTCAAGAATACTAAAGCTACCGGACTGCAGATAAAGATAGATAAGCGCGACCAGCATCAACACCGAACCGAAAAAGGTGTAGAGAAAAAACTTGACGGTTGCGTAGATACGCCGGGGGCCACCCCAGATACCGATGATAATAAACATCGGAATCAACATGATTTCCCAGAACACATAAAACAGCATGGCATCAAGTGATGCGAACACGCCAATCATGAAGCCCTCGAGCATCAAAAATGCCGCCAGGTATTGAGCGGGCTTCACCTTAATAACATCCCAGCCCGCCAGCAGCACCAGCGGCGTAAGGAATGTTGTCAGGAGAATCAGCGGAGCAGAGAAGCCATCGACACCGAGGTAATACTCTATATTAAATAGCGGTATCCACTCCCAGCGTTCGACAAACTGCATGCTCGCATCAAGCGAGTCAAAATTAAGATACAACGGCACACTCAATGCAAAAACCAGCACCGAGATTGTCATCGCCAACCAACGGTCAAGCCGCAATGCCGTATTACTGCCTACAGCAAGCACCATCAAACCGCCAAGCACTGGCAACCAGATTAATAAACTAAGTAAGCCCACGACGCCCCGTAATCCCTAAGAATTTTTGCACCCGTAACATATTCAATCAAAACCCCAATACAACCAGCCGACCAATGCGGTCATGCCAATCACCATGACAAAGACGTAGTGATACAGATAGCCCGACTGCATGCGGCGTAAACGCGCTGACAAACCACTGACCGCCCTGGCACTTCCGTTCACCAGACCGTCATCGATAATCATCATGTCGCCGTATTTCCAGAGAAACTGGCCAAGCCCCCTGCTACCGGCTGCAAAAAACTTCTGATTAAAGTCATCGAAGCCGTATTTATTCATCAGGAAGGCATAAAACCGTGGCCATTGCTCCGCAGCGGCTTTCGCCAAATCGGGACGCCCCAAAACGATGAACCAGGCAGTTGCAACACCGGCCACCGCCAACCATGCCGGAGGCGATTGCAAACCATGAATCAGGAATTGCACCGGGCCAGTATACTCGGCAGCAAAACCGGCCAACACATCGTGCTGCGGCAATACAAAAATAGCCGAGCCAAAATAGTTGTCTAACAACAACGGATCGAAAGCGACCCAGCCAAGAAACAAGGAAGGTATAGCCAACAGGATCAACGGCAATGTAATAACCCACGGTGACTCACGCAGGTGACTGCGGGTTTTTTCATCCATGCGCTCACGGCCGTGATACACCATAAAGACCATGCGGAAGGTATACAGCGCTGTAACAAACACGCTGATTAAAACACACCAATAGGCATAGCTAGATCCGGCAATTTCTGCTGCATGCACCGCCTCAATGAGCGCGTCTTTAGAAAAGAAGCCGGAGGTGCCCGGGAAAGCAATCAATGCCAGCGAACCGCACAAACACGTCCAGTACGTTATTGGCAGGTACTTCTTCAAGCCACCCATGTTCCGCATATCCTGATCGTGATGCATGGCTATAATCGCTGAGCCTGCAGCAAGAAACAGCAAGGCTTTGAAACAGGCATGGGTCATTAGATGAAATATGCCGGCCGCATAGGCCGAAGCACCGCAACCCACCATCATGTATCCCAGCTGCGATAGCGTGGAGTAAGCCACCACCCGTTTAATGTCAGTCTGTATGACGCCGAGAATACCGGTAAACAATGCTGTGGTTCCACCGACAACCAATATAAAGCTCAACGCCGTGTCTGAGTACTCAAACAACGGTGACATACGCGCCACCATAAATACGCCGGCGGTCACCATAGTTGCGGCATGAATCAAAGCCGAAATCGGTGTCGGCCCTTCCATAGAATCAGGCAACCAAACATGCAGCGGCATTTGCGCCGACTTACCCATCGCCCCTACAAATAACAAAATACAAGCGACAGTGACAGCAGACCATACCTGACCGGGGAACAACTCCATGGTCTGCCCCGCCATTTTCTCGCCCTGGAGAAATACCGTGGCGTAATCGAGGCTGCCAGTGAAATACAACACCGCAGCAATACCCAAAATAAACCCGAAATCGCCAACCCGATTAACCAAAAACGCCTTCATATTGGCAAATATCGCAGTTGGCTTGTTGTACCAAAAACCAATCAATAGGTAAGACACCACCCCGACGGCTTCCCAACCAAAAAATAACTGCATAAAGTTATTTGCCATCACCAGCATGAGCATGGCAAAGGTAAACAGCGATATATAACTGAAAAAGCGTTGGTAGCCGGGGTCGTCGCACATGTAGCCAATGGTGTAAATATGCACCATCAGAGAAACAAAGGTCACCACAACCATCATTAATGCGGTCAG
>JAQWPD010000068.1 GCA_029245525.1 Gammaproteobacteria bacterium
GTTGTCCCAGTAATGGGCATTCCGCCCAACCGATATATGCGACTGCACTAACCAATCAGAGATTGCATACGCGCCGTTGGACACATTGTTGCCGGGTCGCGTGAACTGGTCGCGATGCTGTTCAGCGGTTGCCTGATGCACTGGGTAAGCCATCGCATGATTAAGCAATGATAAAAAATACGGGGTCGATGCTTCTAAATTAATTTTAAGCTCGTAAGGAGAAAGAGCTTGAACACCCAGGTTATCTAAGCTCTGTTCTCCGCGATTAATCGCGGCCGCATTTTTAATGGGATACAGAATATTTGCGTAGCGCGATAGGGTTGCAGGATTAAGCGCACGGCGAAAGCTGTAGACAAAGTCGGCGGCGGTAAGCTGCTCACCGTTTGACCACTTCGCGTTTTTCCGCAATTGAAAAACATACTCGGTGCCCGATTCATCAATCGTCCAGCTCTCGGCAACACCCGGCAATAAGTCTCCATTCGGCGCCTCTATAGTTAAGCCCTCATAGATGTCGCGGAGAATATTAGCGGCCGGCACGCCTTCGGCTTTGTGCGGATCAAGCGTCTGAGGTTCCGCACCATTACTCTTTCGCAAGACGTTGCCATGAGGTGAAGACTGTTGTGGTGCAATACTCTCAGGCGGAGGTGGGGTGGCGGGTGAGCAGGCCGCTAGGGTGCTGAGCACCAGCATCAGCAGAAGGCCTATCGAGCCGGAATAGGGCCGGGTACTCACGCCGTTTTTAATTTTTGCTTCTTCAGGTGAACCAGCAGCATTGATACCGCAGCAGGCGTCATCCCCGGAATTCGGGAGGCCTGCCCTATGGTTTGCGGACGAACAGCGATGAGTTTTTGTCGTACTTCATTCGAAAGGCCCTGAATCAATGAGTAATCAATGGTGTCGGTCAGCACCATGGTTTCCTGTTTTTTGCTTTTCGTAATCTCGTCTTGCTGGCGCTGAAGATACCCGTCGTAGCGTGCTTGAATATCGACCTGAGATTCGATTTGCTCCGCAAGCTCATCGGTTTCGTTGTCGGCTCGCGAACGCAACCCAACAACACTCAATGCAGTAACTTTCTCATAATTAAATTCAGGCCGGCTTAATAATTTAATCGCATGATGCTCGCGCGACGGAATCGTCTCGAGAATGACTTTATCATCTGCGGTGAGCTTTTCAGGGTGCACCACTATACGTTTAAGGCGCTCTTGCTCTTTGGCAACCTGCTCATATTTGAGCTCAAATGCCGCCATGCGCTCATCCGACACCAGCCCCAGCTCACGACCTTTGGGGGTTAAACGGGCATCGGCGTTATCTTCCCGCAACAGCAATCGGTACTCGGCACGACTCGTAAACATCCGGTAAGGCTCAATCGTGCCTCGCGTCACAAGGTCATCGACAAGCACTCCAATATACGCCTCGTTGCGCTGAGGGGACCAGCCCGCCTCATTCTTGAAGCTTAATGCCGCGTTGATTCCAGCCAAAATACCCTGGGCGCCTGCTTCTTCATAGCCGGTGGTGCCGTTAATTTGACCGGCAAAAAACAAGCCAGAAATCGCTTTGGTTTCAAGTGTGGGCTTCAGGTCTCGCGGATCAAAATAGTCGTACTCAATGGCATACCCTGGGCGTGTAATGCGCGCGTTCGCTAAGCCCGGAATACTCGCAATAAATGCCTTCTGTATATCGAATGGCAAACTTGTGGAAACGCCATTTGGATACAGCTCATTCGTTGTTAAGCCTTCCGGCTCTAAAAAAATCTGATGCGATGTTCGCTCGGCAAAGCGAACGACTTTATCTTCTATTGACGGGCAATAACGTGGGCCTATTCCATCGATTGCTCCGGTGTACATTGGCGAGCGATCCAGACCGCTGCGAATAATCTCGTGAGTCTGTTCAGTGGTCTTCGTAATAAAACAGGAAACCTGTTCCGGATGATCGCTGCGCTTGCCCATGAAAGAGAATACGGGAATCGGCGAGTCGCCGGGCTGTTCCTGCAATATAGAATAATCAACAGTACGGCCATCAATGCGCGGCGGCGTGCCTGTTTTTAACCGGCCAACACGCAAACCCAATGCACGAAGCTTTTCTGCAAGGCCAATGCTGGCGGGGTCCCCAGCCCGACCACCACTGGACTGAGCATCGCCCACATGAATTTTTCCGGCAAGGAAAGTGCCCACGGTAAGCACCACTGCGGGCGCATTAAATTGCAACCCAAGCTGAGTGATTACGCCGGTAACCCGGGGTCCATCCATCACTAGGTCGTCAACGCCCTGCTGAAACACGGTGAGGTTATCCTGAGACTCGAGGGTGCTCCGCACTGCCTGGCGATACAGCGCTCGGTCTGCTTGAGCGCGGGTTGCACGCACGGCAGGGCCCTTGCTGGAGTTAAGCGTTCTAAAGTGAATGCCGGCATAATCTATCGCCTGGGCCATCACGCCACCCAGCGCATCTATTTCTTTAGTGAGGTGGCCTTTGCCAATACCGCCGATCGCCGGGTTGCAGCTCATCTGTCCAATCGTCTCGATGTTTTGAGTCAATAACAACGTGCGAACGCCCATACGCGCGGCAGCGGCAGCAGCCTCGGTACCGGCATGGCCGCCACCAACGATGATCACATCAAATTGTTCTGCCACGGTCATGGGTTAGAGAGTCCTAAAGTAATCTGCTGCGTGGAAAGTAAAGCGTGTGAGCTGCTTGCCCGAATCGTTGAGCGCGGGGCATTCTACCTAAAAAGCCCTAAAAAGGGCAAAAATAGCCGCTATTTAAGCTTTATATTCAAGGTGTTAAGAAGCTCAGGTAAGCGAGCCTCAGTCAGCAACTCGCCGGAACGAAGGCCTTGTTGAATCCGCTCGGCAGAGTATTCCTCTTGCTTGTAATGGGCCATAAGGTTGCCCTGCTTGTACTCCTCATACAGGCGTTTCCACGTGGAGCCTGCCGTATCGCCCATGGTTTTGTTGCGCTCATAGGCCTGACCGCCCTTAATTATTTTGTTCTCAAATTGGGCATAGCTGCGAAGCGGAAAGTGCTGAATCTCAATTTTACCGGCCGCTTTAGTGGCGGGGTTAAAGCCCCAAACACCGTGATTGCCTTGCGCGACTCTCACACCCGGGTTTGCACGGTGCGCCACTTTCGGCGGCAGCGGTTTGCCCACGGCGTTCAGCGACACCTTTTCGCGATAGATCATCGCAGTAGAAAAAGACTCTGCGGAGCCATCAACCGGCACAAAGTTGTAACGGCCGGCTTCAACGATGACCACCTCCTGCGGCAGCGCGGCAAGCTCTGCCCGTAAATTGGGATGATTCACTGGCCACCAAAACTCATCGGCATCGTTGTTAATGACCCAGGTCGCGTCAAACGTCGTCGCCGCCATCCGCGCCATCCGGGTAACCCATTCCGTCTGATTGTAGTCGTCCGTGCCTTCGTAGATGTAATGCAGCAGTCCGGCACGCTCATACTCTTTAAGTATCTCAGGGGTTGCGTCAACCGACTTGTTGTCCGTCGCAATAAAGAAGTCGACCCCCATCGCACGATGAAACTCGATGTTTGCCCGCAAAATATCCTGCTCATCACGCACTAGCAGCGTCATGACAATTTTCATCGGTTTGGGCTTGCGCGGCAGGCGCCGGCGAAGGGCGCGTTTTAGTCGACTCAACATCTGAAACAGGTCTCCGGAAGACAGTGACCGAAGGATAGCCTTTATTTCATTCGCTTCGCACGACTATTTAACTAAATGCGCCGGGCTGAAAGCAACGTCGGTGGCGTCAGTGGGCAAACCCCAACACGCGTCTCCACAATGCAGCAGATAGGGGCGGGCTCAAACGAGAGGGCCGCTCCCTTATAAAACTAATCGTCTGGCAGAAGGTGAATCGCCATGAACGTCAGCAACTGAAAGCCGCCTTGAACCATATGATTTTGTTCGAGGTCAAAATTCATTATGACCTGGTCTGAAATAAAAAACGCAAACCACAAGCCCAAGGAAACGATAAACGCGACATTGACTCTTGCGCACCAGCGCGGTGATGGCTGGCGCGAGGTAAGCGCTGCAACAGTAAATGCGCCGGCTGATAAAAAGGACCAGCCGATAATTCCCACAAAAAATAAGCCTGGCAACCAAGTGGGTGCGTCATACTGCACCAGGGATTCCACTAGGCTCGGGTAGTTTGAATGCGGCAACCAAGGCGCTGTGAAGACATTCAATAAATAGAGCCCGCCGAGGAAGTCGGTAAGAAACGCCAATATCCACCACAGCGCCCAAAACACGACTATGGTGCGCTTGAAGAAAAACATCGACCGCATATTCATGTTCTACTCGTCAATAGGGGCCATCATGCGACGGCGCTAAGGAAGCCTCAGAGCTTGGATGTCTTCGGCTTCCTTCTTGGTCTGGTTCAGCGGGAGCTCCGCCAGGTTGTAGACCATAACCCGCACGCCATGCTTCGTCTGGATAGCCGTTGCCGCTTGCCGCACGTCACCCCATGCAAAACCCTCACCAAAGAATTTAGCCGGAGTGGTCTTCACCTCGATGGTCGCCGGGGTGCCGGTAGAGCCGGCGATGTATTTGCGCAACCAGCCATTCTCCGCACTGATCATCGCCGTATACAACGACTTGTCGGCGGCGACACGTGTTGAGAAGTTCGGTTTGTAGGTGTCTAGCCTGTTGACCACGTCGCTAATAGACCCCGACGCATAGGCGTTAAGGTCGGCAGGATCGGAGGCGTCGTACCACTGTGGAAACCAGTGGCCGATAACCGGATTACCGTTAAGCGTAAAGTCATTGAGCGGGTTTGCCTGAGTGTAAGTGCCTGTAGCGGCCCATTGGCCCGATGCGGGGGTGGCCGGGATCGCCTGAATGGGATTGGTCGTTGAGGTTGTGAAGACCGAGTAGAGCTGTTTCGCGACTGTGTTTGACAGCGAATCTAGGCCCGGTCCCGCCGCGGTCTTGCTGAGGCCCGAGTCTTCCGCTTCGAAGACCACTCCGGCAAAGGAGAAGCCGGGCACGCTCTGCTGAAGGAGAGATTCGTAGTGGGACACCACCGCAACGTTCAAGGCGAAACCATCGACCGCATGCTGGTTCGCAGACAGCGCTTGGTAGCTGGGCGTATTGATGTCCGCCCCTTGCCACGATGCGGCGTCATTGGATGACAGGAGAATCCACCAGTTCACATTGGGAGCCGCGGCAATAGCGGATGCGAGGGTGTGCGCCTTGGGCGGGCTCTCGACCTCGTAAAACGGGTAGGTATTAATCAGGGCCTGGAACATCTGACCGGCATCCACAACGGCGCCGGCGCTGTCGAGGCTGTTCCACGCCCCGGGTCTGGGATAATTCATGCGCACAACCACGTCCTGCGTTGCGGCCCCACCAATAAAGGTTGAGATGTTGGTGACAAACTGTTCAAGCGCCGTATTTGATACAACGGTCCGCGAGGTTTGGGGATCGATTTCGGTGGCTGGCGGATATTCGACCCAGAGGTCCAAAGGACCGATCGGTTGAGCTTGGGTGTTTTGGAAAAGCAGCCGCCAATCGGCAGCAAAACGTTCCGAGCCCTGCGGCGTTACCATTGTATATACGGCGCTTAAGTTCAACTGATCCATTGAGCCCAGAGCCAATGGGTCATTAGCGCCCGAAAGCCAGCCAAGCGTCTCAAAGGACAGGGTGACATCGGTGTTGGTGGGGCATTCCCCATCGCCTTGCAAATAGTACGCGTTCTGCGTTGGGGCAACACCAACCACCAAATCGACAAAGTAGACCTCTCCGTTAACAGTAAACGGTTCGGGTGTTGGTTGACCCGGCCGTTGACCGGGTATTGCTGGTTCGTTATAACAGTAGTCTTGCACTGGGCCTTCTAGCTTCGCCGTAAAAGCGCCACTTGCATCGATCAGCAGCTCGGTGAGCTCAACGTCTGTAACGGCGTTGCCCTGAGCGTCCCAGCCCCCAATGACGAACTCCGGCTCGGGCGATACGGCGTAAAGGTCAATTTGGGCAAGATCTGTTCGCAGGCCATAAGCGCCATCAAACTCATCAAAGAACGCTGTCTGTCGGCCGCTTATGGCTTCGAAGTCGAGCTCAACAGTCAATACTTTGCTCTCGAGCCGCTCAGGGTCACTTAAGCTGTAGATCAGCTGCAATTCTCCGCCGGTCACCGTTGCTGTGGCATGGGGACCTGCTGCCAGTGGCTCACCGTTCTCGGCCTCCGAAAGATAAACATCAAAGCTGCCGGACACTTCGCTGTTGCTGGCTGTTGCGGCCGCCTTCGCGAACACCCGACCAAACAGTCGAAGGTCTGGGGAGCCCAAGTCAATCGTGACAACGCTGGTGCCATCGGAGGCAATTAGCGTGTTGCCAAGAGGCGCATTGCGAATTGATGGGGCGTAGCCGGGCAACAGCGGGCCTGGTTGATAGATCCCTTGCGCTGAATTTACCGGTTGCTGCACATAGGTCGCACTGACGCCCTCCGAGCTGCTGTTGCAGCCAAGTAACGTCAATGTGCATGCGGCAATCAATACAAAGGCAGCGCTATTTCGCAAGAAGCGTCTCCCGGTCAGAGGGCCAATAGCCCAGGCTTTGCTACTGGGCTACTTACCAATACAAAAATTTGAAAATATTTCACCAAGAAGATCATCGCTGCTGAACTCCCCGGTTATCTCAGCCAGTGCATTTTGACTGCGCAACAAATCATCGGCCATGAGTTCGCCAGACCCCTCGGCCAAACGCGCACGTCCATCCTGAAACGCAGAAAGGGCTGCAGCCAGTATAACAAGATGCCTGCGACGAGCCGTAATGCTGCCGCTTTCGGAGGGCAAATAGCCCAATCGCTGCTTCAGTAATGATCGCAAATCATCTAAGCCTGCGCCGGTGAGTGCCGAGACATAAATTGCAGAACCGTCTTCGGATAATCCCGGCTGCCGGTTAATCAAGTCGCACTTATTTAACACTTTTATTATTTGCAGGTCTGCGGGCATATCGGCTATCAATTCCTCCGCTTCTGCAGGGTTATTTACATCAATAACCAATATTGCTAAGTCGGCCTGACGCAACTGCTCGTGCGTCCGCCTAACCCCTTCCTGCTCGACAATATCTGCACTGGTCCGTAAACCCGCGGTATCGATAATCGACAGTGGCAACCCATCGAGATCGATATGCTCCTTGATCACGTCACGGGTAGTGCCGGGGACATCAGTCACTATGGCGGCCGAATAGCCGGACAGCGCATTTAATAAGCTTGATTTGCCGGCATTCGGCTTCCCCGCAAGAACAAGCGTAGCGCCTTCGCGCAACAAACAGCCCTCGCGGGCGGAGCGGGTCAGCTCCGAAAAAGCGCCATCCACCACGGATACCCTTTCTAGAAGACCCGAATCACTCAGAAAATCGATGTCCTCATCAGGAAAATCGATGGCCGCCTCGACATGGATTCTCAGCTCGGTAATCCGGTCATTGAGCTGCATTACTGCATGAGAAAACTCACCTTGCAGCGAACGCTGTGCGGCTCGTGCGGCAACGCGGGAACCACTATCGATCAGATCAACAATCGCCTCGGCCTGGGTCAGATCAAGCTTGTCGTTGAGAAAGGCGCGCTTAGAAAACTCTCCGGGCTCAGCCAGACGGGCACCCAAAGCGGTAATGCGCTCTAGCAGCAGGTCAATGACCACAGCACCGCCGTGGCCCTGAATTTCAAGGACATCCTCGCCGGTAAACGAATGCGGCCCCGGAAACCACAGAGCAATGCCGCTATCCAGCGATGTTCCGTCGGCGTCACGGAAGCAGGAATAAGTCGCGTATCGGGGTGTGGGTAAACGACCGAGCAATGCTGCGGCAATATCGCCGGCCGCAGCGCCCGAAACGCGAATAATGCCGACGCCACCCCGCCCCGCAGGCGTCGCCCGCGCAACGATTGTATCGTGCTGAAGATTTACCGCCATGCCAAAACAGGCGGCAACAACTACGTAGACTCCGCAGCAACCACGCGGTTAATTTGCCACTGCTGGAGAATCGATAAAACAGAGTTGGTCAGCCAGTACAGCACCAGCCCGGCGGGGAAGAAAGCAAAAAATGCGGTAAAAACAACAGGGAGAATACTCATCACCTTCGCCTGAATCGGATCCGGTGGTGCCGGGTTCAGCTTCTGCTGAATAAACATCGCCCCGCCCATAAGCAGCGGTAAAATAAAGTATGGGTCGCGCACAGAAAGATCAGTAATCCAAAGAATAAAAGGGGCCTGACGCATTTCAACGCTTTCCAGCAGCACCCAATAAAACGCGATAAAGAATGGAATTTGCACCAACATAGGCAAGCAACCCGCGGCGGGATTCACTTTTTCACGCTTGTATAAATCCATCAATGCCGCACTCATTGCTTGGCGGTCATCTTTGTAGCGCTCTTGCAGCTTCTTCAGGCGCGGCTGCAATTTACGCATTTTCGCCATTGAACGACCGCTGGTCTGAGTCAGCTTATAGAACACCAACTTAATGAGGAACGTAACGATAATAATCGTCCAGCCCCAGTTGCCCACAAAGTCATGAACCTTGCCTAGAAGCCAGAATAGCGGCTGAGACAATATAGCGAGAATGCCGTAATCAACCGTTAAAGGCAGGCCTTCTGCGGTGTTCGCCAACTGCTTCTGCAGTTTCGGACCAACAAAAAACTGGCCTGAAAAGCCCTCTGTAGTACCCGGTTTAATGCGCTTTACTGGACTCGATGCGGTCAATGTGTAGTTGCGCCCATCAAAACCAGCAACGTACGTCTGAGCGGTGCCTTTTTCGGGAACGGCTGCCGTCAAAAAGTGATGCTCAATAGCGGCAACCCAGCCGTTTGTGTAAACCGCGTCTAGTGGTTCTTCGCGAAGATCATCAACGTCGAGCTTTTCATAGCTCTCGCCGTCGAAAATAACCGGCCCGTCGTAAGAGTAGGAATCGACGTTAAACATCGATCGTTCCATGGGCGCGTAGACATGATGCAGCTGCTGATAGCTGAACGCCGGATAGGGCTCGTCGGTCGAGTTAACGACCATGTAGTCAAGCCCAATCGCATAATTGCCTCGACGAAAGGTGTAGGTCTTAACAACTTTTATGCCGTCCTTTTCCCAAACCAAAGGCACTTGAAGCTCATCAGTTGCAGAGCCTAACTCATAGGAATCTTGAGCAGCGGTATAAACAGCATGATGCGTCGCTTCAGATTTTCCTTCGGTGGAGCGTAGGCCTGAGCGTAAGACATATATGGCCTCCGGATCATCATTGAGCAGCTGCACGAGCTTGTCCGGCTCATCTTTGTTCAACGGGTAGCGGGGCAGGTAGGCCTGTACAAGATTGCCCCCGGCCATGCTGATAGAAAGGTCAAGAACGTCGGTTTTAACGCTGATAAGCGCTGTCTGCTTAATCGCCGGGGCCGCCTCAACAATGGCCGGACTGCCTCCCTGCGGAATCTCGGGCACGGCATCACTGTCATCGCTGGGCACCGCTGGCAGGGTGCTTTGGGCGGCCTTCTGAATTGAGGTCTCAGTAACAACTTCAGGCGCGGGCGCATAAGTTCGTTGCCATTGCGTAGCGGCAAGCCACAGCAAACTGGCGAGTACTGCCCATAGAATTACACGCACGTTGTCCATCTAAAGATCCCTGTTTACCCTAGCTATATTAGTGGTGTTATTCACGGCCCGGCACAGCAGTGGCGCGTATGCGTTCCCAGTGCGTATCCAAACTCTGGAATAGCTGTTCATTGCTCGCCGCTGCTGCAGCTCGATTCGCTAACACGACAATATCGTATGCGTTCGGCGCACCCGCAAGCGAGTGGCGATTATGCCGGAAACTTTCCCGTGCGATACGTTTTAATCTATTTCTGCCTGGAGCACGGGAGACGCGCTTTTTAGCAATGGCAAACCCTATCCGCGACGATTGGGCGCTGGTGCCAACGTAAAGCATGGTGTAGAACCTGTCAGACGTGCGTTTTGCCTTCGCAAATACGCCATCATAGTCAGCTGCCGTTAGGAGGCGATGACATCGGCGAAACCTAAGATTTGAAGTTGCCGTCGGCCCGATTCCGTTTACAAGTCCGGTGATGTCTCAGCCAGAACGACGAGACGGGAACGTTAATGAGAGAGGCGCGTGCGCTGCTTAGCGCGGCGACGCTTAATAACCAAACGACCGCCTTTAGTGGCCATGCGGGCACGGAAACCGTGGGTCCGCTTCTGCTTTAAAACACTGGGTTGATATGTACGTTTCATGTCGCTTCAAAACCTCGCGGAAAACAATAGGATACGCCCGCAAAAAAGAGACGGGAGAGTAAGCAGGGTGGTGCAAATTGTCAACTCCTATTTAGGCTTTCACCGACAAAAACAAACCTGTGGATAACTTTTAGGAAGGGGTATAGACTGGTTCGTCTGCATCCACCCGCAGAATCTAATAAAAATATTTACGCATTTACAGGGGTCATGCGTGTCGAATACCCTCTGGGCCCGCTGTCTGCAACAGTTACAGACGGAGCTTACAGAACAACAAGTGAATACCTGGATTCGTCCGCTGCAGGCCAGCGAAGACGAAAAGGGGTTGCATCTGCGCGCGCCAAACCGGTTCGTTGTGGAGTGGGTGCAGAGCAATTGTCTCGATCTTATTCGAGAAGTGGTTGCGGAGAGAGGGCCAGATAGTCAGGTCACCCTCGACATCGGTCAGAACAGCGCTGCTGCCGTGAATGTGGCGCCAGAAGCGCCTGTTGTCAGTAGCATGCCGAGAACCACATGGCAAAGTGGGCGACTTAATCCGGCGTACCATTTCGATAATTTCGTTCAGGGTAAAAGCAACCAGTTAGCGCGTGCGGCAGCCTTTCAGGTGGCGCAGAACCCTGGATTGTCCTACAACCCCTTATTCATTGCTGGCGGCGTTGGCTTGGGTAAAACGCATCTGATGCACAGCATTGGAAACGCCATACGTGCGCGAAACCCACAGGCAAAAATCGCCTATGTGAGATCGGTGCATTTTGTCAGCGATATGGTGAAAGCTCTGCAGCATAATAAGATCGATGAGTTTAAAAATGCCTATCGGTCACTCGACGCATTGTTGATCGACGATATTCAGTTTTTTGCGGGAAAAGAGCGTTCGCAGGAAGAGTTTTTCCATACTTTCAATGACTTGATTGACTCGCAAAAGCAGGTTGTATTAACGGCTGATCGCTATCCTAAAGAGGTCGATGGCCTTGAAGAACGTCTGGTCTCACGATTTGGATGGGGGCTGACCGCGGCAATTGAACCACCAGAATTAGAAACCAGTGTCGCCATATTAATGACCAAGGCAGAACTTGAAAACGTTGTGCTTCCGCAGGAAGTCGCGTTTTTTATTGCTCAACGAATCCGTTCAAATGTGCGCGAACTTGAAGGCGCGCTCCGACGATTGGTTGCAAATTCTGCGTTTACCGGAGAACCCATTACCCTTGGTTTTGCTAAAGATGCGCTGCATGACCTCCTGGTTGTGCAGAATAAAATGGTCACGATGGCTACCATTCAAAAAACAGTAATGGAATACTTCAAAATTAGAATGGCTGACCTTCTCGGTAAAAGTCGAAGAAGGTCGGTTGCGCGGCCAAGGCAAATTGCTATGGCGTTGACCAAAGAATTAACGAACCATAGCCTGCCTGAAATCGGTGATGCATTTGGTTCAAGGGATCACACTACGGTCTTGCATGCCTGTCGTCGCATTGACGATTTACGCAATACAGATGTTCGTGTTGGTGAAGACTATAAAAACCTGTTACGACTGCTGTCGACA
This sequence comes from Gammaproteobacteria bacterium, assembly GCA_029245525.1. Taxonomy (GTDB): domain Bacteria; phylum Pseudomonadota; class Gammaproteobacteria; order Steroidobacterales; genus JABIQA01. The sequence goes on from JAQWPD010000068.1 coordinate 11,740, forward strand.
TAGGTTTTTGCGGAGGCAGCGGCTTTATTAATAAGCTGTTAAGAAGCCTTGGGATGAAATCAGTATAAGGTGTGGATAAAAATACTCGGCCATTAAGTGCACAGGTTATCCACAGATGGTTCAAGTGTTTTACGTGGTGGTATACAGTGGGAAAGTCATTTTAAATTATTGATAAATATAGGTTTTATTTTTTTATCAACAGTTTTTTGGCTGCTTAATAATAACAATAATACTTAAATAATAAACCTTAATATATTAGACAAGCGGGTAGTCGAATGAAACTGAGCGCATCCAGAGAAGAATTATTAAAGCCTTTGCAGGCCGTTATTGGTGTTGTGGAACGAAAACAAACGATGCCAATTTTAGCCAACGTCCTTTTGGTTGCTGAAGGGGATTACCTCACCGTCACCGCTACAGACCTTGAAGTTGAATTGGTGGCTAAAGGTGAACTGGAAAAATTAGACGTGCCGGGTCAAATTACCGTGCCAGGAAGAAAACTGTTCGATATCTGTAAGGCCTTGCCAAGTCAGTCTGAGGTGAAGCTTTCACTAACCGGGGAAAGGCTTACCGTTCAGTCAGGTCGAAGTAAGTTTGTATTATCAACGTTATCAGCAACGGATTTTCCAGTGGTTGATGAAATAGATGGCAGTCTGGTTATTCGCGTCAGTCAAAACGCCCTGCATCATTTATTGGAAAAAACCAATTTTTGTATGGCGCAACAAGATGTTCGTTATTACCTGAACGGGTTGTTATTTGAGACCGACGGCGCGGTACTGCGAGGCGTTGCCACTGACGGGCATCGGCTGGCGTTGTGCGAAATAGATCTGGATGGGGAGTCCCCTTTGAAGCAACAAGTGATTGTTCCCCGCAAAGGCGTTCTTGAGTTACAGCGTCTCCTGGCCGAAGAAGGGGAAGTGGAGATAGCCATTGGCACAAATCATATTCGTGCAGAGCTGGGGGATATTCGATTTACATCCAAACTGATCGACGGCCGTTTCCCCGACTACAGTCGTGTGGTTCCGGAGCTGACGGATACGCCTATTTTGGGTAATCGGGACATGATTCGGCAAGCGTTGCAGCGCGCAGCGATTTTGTCGAATGAAAAGTATCGCGGGGTCAGGCTGGAACTTTTGGAAGGCCAGATCAAAATTGAGGCAAACAACCCGGATCAGGAAACGGCGCAGGACGAGGTTGAGGTGGACTATACCGGTATGAGCATGGAGATAGGCTTCAACGTCAATTATTTGATGGACGCGCTTGCGGCGGTGGACAGTGAGCAGGTGGAGTTGAATTTATCCGACCCCAATAGCAGTTGCTTAATCCGAGTTCCTGGCATCGATTCAACGAAGTACGTCGTTATGCCCATGAGGCTTTAGCGTCTCGCTATGGTGCTCGACAGTGACACTGTCAAAAATTCAGATTCGCAACTTTCGATGCCTCCAGGGGGCAGAGCTTTCCGCCGACCCCGATCTTAATTTAATCGTTGGAAACAACGCCGCCGGCAAGACCAGCCTTCTTGAAGCGGTTTATTATTTGGGTCGCGGGCGATCCTTTCGGGGCGGCGGCAATGCGGAGCTTATTAAGACCGGTGCCGATGGCTTCACCTTATTTGCTGAGGTTTCTCCGGCTGATGTGTCCCCGGGCCCGTCGGCCAAAATAGGGTGTGAGGTTTCACGTGGAACCAAAACCATTCGGATGAACGGGGCTTCTGCCAAGACCACAGATCTAGCGTCCGCGCTTCCGGTCCAGGCGATTGACCCGGAGATACATGAGTTAATCCAAGGCGGACCAGAACAACGGCGCAGATTTCTCGATTGGGGGGTGTTTCACGTGGAACACGATTACATCACCACATGGCGAGCGTACAAGACAGCGTTAAAACAGCGCAATGCCGCATTAAAGGGTCAGCTGCCTAATGCCACTGTCGAGGCCTGGGATAGCACCCTGATAAAAAACGCGATATCCCTCGATCTTCAGCGAAAAACGTTTATATCCGATTTTAAGAGCCAATTATCGCTGATATTATCCGAAATGTTCCCATTTTCGCTGAATATAAGTTATTCTCAGGGTTGGAAAGAAGGGGGCGATTTTAAAGAGGCGCTTGCTGCCAGTTTTCCCCGTGACCGAGCAATGGGGGCGACCCAGGTGGGCCCGCACCGGGCTGACCTGAAGTTGCACATTGACGGCCAGGCTGCTCGGCATCGCCTTTCGCGCGGCCAGCAGAAACTGTTAGGTGCCGCTTTAATCCTTGCGCAAACGCATTTTGTGGCCAATGCCGTATCAAGCCGGGTGGTTCTGTTGGTTGACGACCCAGCGGCCGAGCTTGATGAAGAGCATCAGGAGCATCTTTTTTGTTTGCTTCAGACCGTTCCGGCTCAGCTGTTTATTACCCGCCTCGACTCCTCAGGAGTGGGCTGGCAAAACAACGGAAAAACCTTCGCTATAGAGGCCGGAAACATCAGTCCTCTGGTATAATAACGGATTGATTCAAAGGCCTCCTGCATGTCTGATAATTCAACCTATACCTCCAGTAACATTAAAGTCCTTAAGGGGCTTGATGCCGTCCGCAAGCGTCCGGGAATGTACATCGGTGATACCGATGACGGCTCCGGCCTGCATCACATGGTGTTTGAGGTTGTCGATAACTCAATTGATGAGGCGCTTGCTGGCCATTGCAGCGAAATTTCGGTCACTATCCACGCCGATCATTCCGTCACGGTCACGGATAACGGTCGCGGCATACCGGTTGAAATGCACGCTGAAGAGGGTCGATCAGCCGCTGAAGTCATTATGACGGTGCTTCATGCTGGCGGTAAGTTTGATGATGATTCGTATAAAGTTTCTGGCGGCCTTCATGGCGTTGGCGTGTCTGTTGTTAATGCCCTTTCAGAACAATTAACGCTCACAATTCACCGTGATGGCGCAATACACCAACAAGACTACGCGCTGGGTGAGCCACAAGCACCTTTGCGGGCAACTGGAAATACCGAGGTTACCGGCACGACCGTACGCTTTAAGCCCAGCGATACCATATTCACTAACATCGAGTTCAGTTACGACATCCTGGCAAACCGATTACGCGAATTGTCATTCCTGAATTCAGGCGTGCGGATTATCCTCCGCGACGACCGAGATGATAAAGAAGATTTGTTTGAATATGAGGGCGGCATTCGAGCGTTTGTTGACCATCTGAATAGAACCAAGACCGCAATTCACCCGAGTGTTTTTCATTTTACAGCGGAGCTGGAGGGCGTTGTTGTGGAGGTCGCCATTCAGTGGAACGACAGTTATCAGGAGCGGATGTACTGCTTCACGAATAACATTCCACAAAAAGACGGTGGCACCCATTTAGCAGGCTTCCGTGCAGCATTAACGCGCACGTTAAATAACTATATAGAGAACGAGGTCGCCGCCAAGAAAGATCGCGCTAACCTCAGTGGTGACGATTCTCGAGAAGGCCTCACCGCGGTTCTCTCCGTTAAAGTTCCAGATCCAAAATTCTCTTCACAAACCAAGGACAAGCTGGTTTCCTCTGAGGTCCGCGGCATCGTTGAAACGAAGATGTCTGAAAATCTAGATACTTTTTTGCTTGAGAATCCTCAGGATTCAAAGATTATCGCTGGCAAGATTATCGATGCCTCTCGGGCTCGTGAAGCAGCCCGCAAAGCCCGTGAAATGACCCGCCGCAAAGGCGCTCTTGATATTGCAGGCTTGCCAGGAAAGCTGGCAGATTGCCAAGAAAAAGATCCGGCTTTGTCCGAAATATTTCTCGTCGAGGGCGACTCTGCGGGCGGCTCAGCAAAACAAGGCCGTGACCGTCACACGCAGGCCGTGCTTCCCCTTAAGGGCAAAATCCTAAACGTCGAGAAAGCCCGGTTTGATAAAATGCTGCAATCCGCCGAAGTGGGCACCTTAATTACAGCCCTTGGTTGTGGAATTGGTAAGGATGACTTTAATCCTGAAAAATTGCGTTACCACAAAATCATTATCATGACTGATGCGGATGTCGATGGGTCGCACATTCGCACCCTGCTGCTGACGTTTTTCTATCGCCAAATGCGCGAGTTAATCGAACGCGGCCACATTTATATTGCGCAACCACCGCTGTACAAAGTTAAGCGCGGCAAGCAGGAAATGTACGTTAAAGACGATGCTGAGCTATTCAGTTATTTGATGACTGTCGCTCTCGATGGTGCGGGCTTGCAGGTGAGCAATGATGCCCCGCCGATTACTGGCACAGCGCTTGAAACGCTGGCGCGCCAATACCAGGAAGTCACGTCTATTATTCAGCGCCTCAGCAGTCGATACGATCCGCATATTATCGAAACACTGGTCCATATTGACCCGTTGAGCAGTGATAATATTAATGAAAATCAACAGGTTACAGAATGGCTTAAGAGTTTGGAGACGGCCGTAAACGAAGACTCAGGAACGTCAGGTCCGCGGTATACCATTCGACTTGAGACTCCCGAGGGCGCCGATTCATACGTGGTTGTTACGCGGGTGCGCCATGCAATCGAACAGCGCACTAAAATATCGCTTAAGTTTTTTGAATCCTCAGAGTATAGGGCGATTCGTTCACTGGGCTCTGAGCTGTCCGGATTGATTCAGAGCGGTGCGAAAGTTATTCGTGGTGAGAAATCGAAAGAGATTAATGATTTTCCAGAAGCCATTGAATGGTTATTATCAGAGGCTCGCCGCGGCCAATATATTCAGCGTTACAAAGGCCTTGGTGAAATGAATCCCGATCAACTATGGGAAACAACAGTCAATCCCGAGAGCCGTAATTTAATGCAGGTTCGTATTGATGATGCGATGGGCGCTGACGATATATTCAGCACGTTGATGGGTGATGAGGTAGAGCCTCGTCGAGAGTTTATTGAAACCAACGCACTAACCGCGTCAAATATTGATATCTGACAGGGCGTATTTAGCTGCGCGGCACACGCTCAGTTATCGCCGGTTAGCGGTTCGCCGCGTTTGTAGCCTTGCTGTGAGCGGGTCCGGGCGTTAGCTTGGCCGTTTCTGTATCGACCCAAAACCTTAGTGAATCCGCCAGTTCCCGCGGATCTTTGTTCTGTGCGCTCATCGCCGGACCAATCACAAATTCAACGTGACCGGGGTAAATTTTCCAGCCATCTCTGGGCCAGAAGTACCCGGAGTTGTGCGCGACCGGAACAACGTCAACGCACGCCTCCTGCGCAAGAAGAATGCCCGATATTCCCCAGCGCTTCGTTTCGCCGGCGGGCACACGTGTCCCCTCAGGAAAGATCGTTACCCAACTGCCCTGCTCTAAACGCTCTTTTCCACGCATGATAACTTTCGCAGAGGCATTTTTGCCTGCTCTGCGATCGATTGGAATCGCACCCAGAGCCATTAATGCCCACCCAAAGAACGGGCTCCAAACCAGCGCTTTTTTTAGCACCCAAACCTGCTGCGGAAAGATAACGAGTTGTGCGAGAGTTTCGAAAGCACTCGAGTGCTTAATCAGCGCAACAGAAGCGGAATTAGGAATGTTTTCCCAACCTCGAACGCTAAACGATAACCCGCAAATCACTTTCAATAAAAATAATTCTATTCGTCCCCAGCTCTGACCAATTAACCAAGGAATTCGCCTGCCGCTAATGCGGCTGAGTGTTGCCGCGGTGCCAAATATAACCAGCAGCGCACAGGAGAGCAGTATCCATACCCACGTGCGAATTCCGGCGATCACAGCCGAGTCTCCGCCGCGATCAGGGCGCTCACGGCCGCAGCCAGGTCATCAAACACCGGAACGCCCCCAGTCCGGCGAAGCGACGTCTTTACAAGCCCTGCTTCGGTATTGCGACCGTTGCCAGTTCGGACCAACATAGGGCTGCATCCAGCAGCTACAGCCGCCTCAAGGTCGCGGCGTGAATCGCCGATAGCAACCACCCCGTCAATTGACCGGGCAGCGCGAGCAGCGATTTGCCTGAAAAGTCCGGGCTTAGGTTTCCTGCAGTCACAGTCATCGTCTGGCGTATGCGGGCAATAAAATACCGCCGTAATGTTCCCGCCACCAGCGCGAACGGTATTTATCATTTTATCGTTGATAGCCTGATAATCCTCGAGACTAAAAAGACCTCTGCCGATGCCCGATTGATTGGTCGCAACATAGACGCCGTAGCCATGTTGATGAAGCGTGCAGATGGCCTCTATGGCGCCCGACAGTGGCTGCCATTCGGCGGCGCACTTAATATAATCCGCATGATCGGCGTTAATGACACCATCGCGATCGAGAATAATCATTTTGCTTGGGCGCTCACTCATTTGCGCGATTACAGGCCCGACAAATCGGCAACATCAAGAAATAATCTCCGCAACCGCAATAACAATGCCAAGCGGTTGGCCTTAATAGCAGCATCGTCAGCATTGACCATTACATTATCAAAGAAGCGATCAACCGGTGCGCGTAATTCGGCAAGCTGACTCAGCGCCTTACCGTAGTCTTGCCGTAAAACAGCATCTGCATGGTTATCGGCAATTGCTGTAAGCGCGTCAAATAGGGCGATCTCTGCCGGCTCAGTTAACAAAGCGGCGTCTATTTGCTCAGTACCGCTTAGCTTGGCTGCCTTGAGTATATTAGCAATACGCTTGTTTGCAGCAGCGAGACTTTCGCCTTCGGGCAACTGAGCAAACCCGGCCACGGCGTTCAAACGATGATGAAAATCGAGAGGAGAAACAGGCATCCGTTGGCGCACCGCTTCAAACTGTTCCGCCGTAATAGCGCCTTGCTTGAGCAGCGGGTTTTGCCCATCGAGATAATAGTTCTTCAGCCGGTCTACAATAAAATCATAGATATCATCGACAATACTGGCCTCACTTTTTACCGGCTGCAGTTCAAGCGATTGCTGTATGCATTGCTTAAGATCGAGGTCAATTTGCCCCTCGATCAAAATACGCACCAGGCCTAAAGCGAGCCGTCTTAGCGCAAAGGGGTCTTTGTTGCCGCTGGGGCGTTTACCCAATGCAAAGATGCCGGTTAGCGTATCCAGTCGATCAGCAATGCTCACTGCCTGCCCGGTCGACGTCACCGGCAGCTCGTCGCCAGCGAACCGGGGCAGGTAGTGCTCACCAATGGCGATGGCCACGTCATTTGGTTCGCCATCTAATTTTGCATAGTAATGACCCATGACACCTTGCAGCTCGGGGAATTCTCCAACCATCTCGGTTAAAAGATCAGCCTTAGCGAGCTGTCCGGCGCTTATTGCGTCGGCGGGGTTGTTGCCAAGGGCCTCGGCAATGGCGCCCGCCAGTTTTGCGACGCGCTGGGATTTGTCATGAATGCTGCCAAGCCCTTTTTGGTACACAACGTCAGATAGCTTGTGGGCCCTGTCCCTAAGCGAGAGCTTAAGGTCTTGCTGCCAAAAGAATGCGGCATCCGCAAGCCGGGGTTTAACCACCTTCTCGTTACCCAGTCGCACCTGATCAGGCGCTGTGCTGGCGATATTGCTGATGGTGATGAATTGGTTGCTGAGGCCGCCGCCAGCCTTATGCACGGGGAAATAGCGCTGGTGCTCCTCCAGCGTTGAGATTAACACCTCATCCGGCAGCTGCAAAAACCCGTCATCAAACGAACCCACCACCGGTATTGGCCACTCCACGAGCGCGGTTACTTCGCTCAATAACGCATCAGGAACATGCACCTTGCCGTTATGGGCTTTAGCGGCATCCTGCGCCAGCGAGAGAATTTGTGCTTTGCGGGCCAGGAACCCCGCAACAACCTTGCCGACATCCTCCAGCTTTGCGGGATACTCTTCGGCACGCTCAAGGCAGATCGCCCCGGGCGCATGAAAGCGATGACCAAACGTTATATTGCCCGTTTGCTGCCCCAAAATATTCGCATCTATTATTGATGTCCCGGCCATAAGCACAACCCAGTGTACCGGCCTGACAAATTCAATATCGTTACTGCCCCAGCGCATGCGTCTTGGTATGGGCAACTCATTGAGTGCCAGCTTAACAATGTCGGGAACCAAGTCTTCAAGCGTGCGACCTGCCTCAATGCCCCGGTGCACAAGGTAGGCGCCTTTATCGGTTTCAAGGGTTTCGAGTCTATCCAAGGCAATGTTATTGCTGTTGGCAAATTTAACCGCAGCTTTTGTGGGGCTCCCGGACGCATCGAACGCAATTTTTGTTGGCGGCCCCCGGCGTTCAACGCGCTGGTCAGGTTGTTTTAAAGACAGCTTATGCACCCGCACTGCAAGGCGCCTGGGCGTAGCGAATGATTGAACGTCAGAAAAAGGCAAACGCGCATCAGAGAGTTGTCGCGAAATACTGTCGGCAAAAGCAAGCTCCAGGCCCCGCAATGCTATGGGCGGGAGCTCTTCGGTGCCGATTTCAACGAGTAATTCGGTGTGTTGCTGCGTCATTCCTGTGTTCCGGTAAGCAAGTGTCGCAATGAACTAAGGGTTGGTTTTAAGCATCGGAAAACCCAGAGCCTCGCGACTTTCCAGGTAGCTGTTTGCTACAGCACGAGCGAGGGCGCGTACCCGCAAAATATAGCGTTGCCGTTCTGAAACAGAAATGGCTTTGCGCGCATCCAACAGATTAAAACTGTGCGAGGCTTCGAGCACTTGCTCGTAGGCTGGCAGCGTCAGCGTCTGTTCAATCAGATAACCACACATCCGTTCGGCTTCATCAAACCGCTCAAACAGTTTTTCGATGTTGGCATGTTCAAAATTATACCGCGACTGTTCAACTTCGTTTTGATGAAAAACATCGCGGTAGGTAATGGTGCCGTTAGGGCCTTTTGTCCAAACAAGATCGTAAACGCTATCGACGTTCTGAAGATACATCGCAATTCGTTCAAGGCCATAGGTGATTTCTCCGGTTACGGGCTTGCAGTCAATACCGCCGACCTGTTGGAAGTACGTGAACTGGGTCACCTCCATGCCGTTTAACCAAACCTCCCAACCCAGCCCCCAGGCGCCCAACGTCGGTGACTCCCAGTTGTCTTCGACAAACCGAATATCGTGAATGAGGGGATCAACACCCAATGCCCGCAAAGAGTTTAGGTACAGGTCCTGTATGTTGTCGGGTGAAGGCTTTATCACCACCTGAAACTGATAGTACTGCTGCAAGCGGAACGGATTGTCTCCGTAGCGCCCGTCGGTTGGCCGGCGGCTGGGCTGCACATAGGCCGCAGACCAAGGCTCCGGTCCAATGGCTCGGAGAAAGGTGGCGGAATGAAATGTGCCCGCGCCCATAGGCATATCATAGGGCTGGAGTACTGCACAGCCTTGTTCGGCCCAATAGTGCTGCAATGCAAGAATTAGTTGCTGAAAAGTCACGGTGTTGAGTGTATCTGCCAGTTTTGGAGTGGTTATGCGGCAGCAAGTATAGCGCTCTTTTGCGGCCAAGGAGCAGATGCTAAAAACAGGCCTGCACCCTGAGCGGCTCAAACCCCAAATAAGCGCACCAAATAAGCGCACTTTGTGCTGCCGATGCACTAAACTAGTGCAGCAACAGCAGCTGCTGCTGCAAACAACCTCAACAAAACGAGGGTGTTGGTCGGCGCGCTAAGCTGGCACGGTTTGTGCATTATAAAATCAGCCGACCTGAATCAGACCGTTCGTCAGGCTTTTCTGCAGCAACCCCCTGCGCCTATGGGCACCGCTAGCGTTTTGCGGGGTTGGCTTATGTGCCGGGCGCTTGCAGAGCCGATTTGATAATATTGTCCGGTTAGTGCTTCGCCTCCCCGGGGCGTGATTTTAGGTTTTTGTGTATTTAGTAATCTTCGAAGGAGAAGGTAATGACCACCGCTGCTGACGTACTCAGCCTTTTAAAGGACAAAGAAGTTAAATTCGTTGACCTGCGCTTCACCGACACCAAAGGTAAAGAGCAGCACGTCACCGTTCCGGCCCACACTGTTGATGACAGCTTTTTCGAAGACGGTAAAATGTTTGACGGCTCTTCAATTTCGGGCTGGAAGAGCATCAATGAATCAGACATGATTTTGATGCCGGATGCTGCATCGTTGGTGACGGATATTTTCAGCGAAGACCTTACGGTGAACATCCGTTGCGATGTTGTTGAGCCTTCGACAATGCAGGGTTACAACCGTTGTCCGCGATCCACTGCGATTCGCGCTGAACAGTATCTGAAGTCTACAGGCATTGCCGACACGGCCTTCTTCGGCCCGGAAAACGAATATTTCGTTTTTGATAATGTGAAATTTAATCAGTCAGTAAACAGCGCGTCCTATGAGGTTGATTCGAGCGAAGGCGAGTGGAATTCTGACCGAAGCTATGACGAAGGCAATATCGGTCACCGCCCTCGCGTAAAAGGCGGATACTTCCCTGTGCCACCGGTCGATTCGCTGCATGATGTGCGGTCTGCAATGTGTCTTGCGCTTGAGGATATGGGCGTTACAACCGAAGTCCATCACCATGAAGTTGCTACGGCTGGTCAGTGTGAAATTGGCGCTGCGTTCAACTCATTAACCCGCAAGGCGGATGAAGTTCAGATCCTGAAATACGTTATTCAGAATGTTGCTCACGCGTATGGTAAAACTGCAACCTTTATGCCGAAGCCATTGGTTGGTGATAATGGCAGCGGCATGCACGTTCATATGTCGCTGGCAAAAGATGGCAAGAACCTGTTCTCCGGCGATGGCTATGGCGGCCTTTCTGAAACGGCCTTGTATTATATCGGCGGCGTGATTAAGCATGCGCGAGCATTGAACGCGTTTACCAACCCGTCTACCAACAGCTATAAGCGTTTGGTCCCTGGTTTTGAAGCGCCCTGTATTCTTGCGTACTCGGCTAAAAACCGCTCCGCGTCTATTCGTATTCCGTTTGTTCCGAGCCCGAAAGCGCGTCGTATAGAAGTTCGTTTCCCCGACAACACGGCTAATCCATACTTTGCCTTTTCTGCGCTGATGATGGCGGGTCTTGATGGTATTCAGAACAAGATTCATCCAGGCGAGGCGATGGATAAAGATCTTTATGATCTCCCGCCGGAAGAAGAGAAGGAGTTGCTGACCGTTGCCCATTCGCTCGATCAGGCTCTTGAAGCGCTTGATGCTGATCGTGAGTTCTTGCTGAAAGGCGATGTGTTCTCAAACGACCTCATTGATGCATTTATCGCCATGAAGCAGGATGAAGTGAACCGTCTGCGGATGGCGACTCACCCTATTGAGTTCGAGATGTACTACAGCCTGTAAGACGTTTTGTTGTGTTATGTCAGGCGGGGCCGCCGCTGCCCCGCCTGACAACAATAATTGGCTGAACTGACCAGAGCAGGTTATGCTTGGCACATGCCACAGATTAAATACTGTTTATGCGTTTTGGTCGCTTTGCCGCTGGCATTGTCTGCCACCACTGAGGGTATCTATAGCTGGGTCGATGACAATGGCGAGCGGCATTTTTCCGATACGCCCGTGGAAGGCGCTCAGCCCTTTGAGCTGGGTCCGATTAATACGTTCAATGCACCAGATTCAGCGTCTGCTCCTGCTGCCGCACCTGTTTCGCCACCTGCCGCAAGCGATCAAGAGCAGAGTGATGAACCAGCCTACAACGATTTTCAAATCTCCTCTCCTGCCCCGGACGATGTGCTGTGGAACACCGGCGGCGTAGTCTCGGTAACATTGACGCTGAGTCCTCGCCTGAAGGGTGGGGACAAGATTCGTTTGCTGTTAGACGGCGCGGAGGTGAAGAGCTACCCCGGGCGATCCCTGAGTCATCAGATCACCGAGGTCGACAGGGGAACGCACTCATTGCGGGCGGTCATCGTCGCCCGTTCGGGCAAACAGCTTGCAGCAACCCAGGCCGTGACGTTTACGGTTCAACAGAACTCCGTGCTGAATCAGAACAATCCGAACAACTTTCCGGTTCCGCGCGGCGGGCTTTAAGCATCCCGGTGGCCGGCTCTATTGATCCCGGTGCTATCCTCCATAATGTAACGACCGGCGTTCTGGTTCTCGCCGGCGATGATGCTGTAGCATTTATAAACACTGCAGCCGAAGAATTGCTCGGCATTAGCGCCCGCCAAGCCGTGGGTGAGCGCCTTTATCGATTACGCCCCGGGATCGACGAATTGCGCGACATGCTGTCCCAGGTTCGGGATCAGGGTGTTGGGCATTCGCGCGAGATTAAATTGTGGTCGCCAGAGCGCGAGTCTCAGGATGTGATGGTTCGTGTCACGCCGACCGATAAAGACCCAATGTCGTTGGTGGTTGAGCTAACTGACGCGACGCAGCGACATCAGATCGATCGTGAGGCCAGACTCATGAATCAGCATGGCGTGAGTCGGCAGATCATTCGCCAATTAGCCCATGAAATCCGGAATCCTCTGGGTGGTTTGCGGGGCGCTGCTCAGCTGCTGGAGCGTGAGTTGCCCACGCCCGAGTTAAAAGAATTTACCGGCATTATTATTCGTGAGGCCGACAGGCTGGCCGGCCTGATGAATAACCTTTTGGGACCGCTTCAACTGCCGCGCAAAGATCCGATTAACGTGCACGAGGTGCTTGAACACGTCGCTGCGTTAATTCAAAACGAAGCCTTCGATCATGACCTTACCCTGGTGCGAGATTACGACCCCAGTCTGCCAATTTTGATGTTGGATCGGGATCAAATGATTCAGGCGGTGCTTAATATTGCCCGAAATGCGGCGCAATCGATGGAGCGCGGGGGCGAGCTGATCCTCCGCACGCGTGCCCTGACCAACGTGATGTTAGGCAAAGAGCGCAAGAAGCTAGTCGCCAGCATTGAGGTCGAAGATAACGGCTCCGGCGTGCCCGAAGACATTCAGGATTCGTTGTTTTTCCCCTTGGTCAGCGGGCGTGTCGGGGGCTCCGGGCTTGGCCTCCCCCTGGCTCAGGATTTGGTGAGCAGGCATAACGGCTTAATTGAATTCACATCGAAGCCTGGCCGGACCATTTTCATGCTGCGCCTGCCAGTAGAGAGTGCTTAATATGGCATTGGCGCCCCTCACCGCTTGGGTTGTTGACGACGACGATTCGGTGCGTTGGGTTATGGAGCGTGCGTTATCCCAGGATGGCATAAAAGTGCGCTGTTTCGAACGTGCTGAGCCCATGTTCAAGGCCCTTGAACAGGGCCGCCCCGATGTGCTGATTACGGATATCCGGATGCCGGGTATCGATGGGCTTGATGTGGTTCATCAGCTTGAATCGAAGGGCATTAACCTGCCAGTCATTGTTATTACGGCGCATTCTGATCTTGATAACGCGGTTGCAGCCTACCAGGCTGGCGCCTTTGAGTATTTGCCTAAGCCATTTGATGTTGATGAGGCCGTTGCGCTGGTTCGACGTGCAGCGGATTTTCAGCATGATGCAAACAACGAGACCGATGATCCGGAGGCAATGTCGGCAATGGTCGGGAAGGCGCCGGCTATGCAGGAGGTGTTTCGCCTAATTGGTCGCCTGTCAAAATCAAGCATGACGGTTTTGATTACGGGTGAGTCCGGCACCGGGAAAGAGTTAGTTGCCCGCGCATTGCACGAGAACAGCCCTCGTGCACATGCACCATTGGTGGCGTTAAACACCACCGCTATCGCTGCCGACTTGCTTGAGTCGGAGCTGTTCGGGCACGAGAAGGGCTCGTTTACTGGGGCTGATCAGCGCAGGATCGGACGGTTTGAGCAGGCGGATGGGGGCACGTTGTTTCTTGATGAAATTGGTGACATGTCGCCGGATTTGCAAACCCGCCTATTGCGCGTTTTGGCGGAAGGCGAGTTCTATCGTGTTGGTGGTCAAACCCCCATTAAGGTTGACACGAGAATTATTGCAGCGACCAATCAGAACCTCAAACAGGCGGTTATCGAAAATCGTTTTCGTGATGATCTGTATCACCGGCTGAACGTTATCAGCATTGTTACGCCACCCTTGCGTGCGCGGCGCGACGATATTCCAGCATTAATGACCCATTATCTGGCAAAGTCTGCTGTTGAGCTGGGGGTGGATCCCAAGTCGGTAAGCCCTTCGGCATTGCAAGCTTTACAGGCATTCAGTTGGCCCGGCAATGTGCGCCAGCTGGTTAATGCGTGCAGCAAACTCACGGTGTTGGCCCCGGGCGCCGAGATTCGGATTGATGATATTCCTGATGAGCTTGGCGGTCGTGCTTTAGGGGGTTCGGCGCAAAGCGACTGGCTGGCAGCATTGCAGCGATGGGCCGAAGGCCGGATTAACGATGCGTCTGCTGAGCCCTTGTTAACAGAAGCTGCGCCGGCGTTTGAAAAGGTGCTGATTCAAACCGCGTTGAATCATGCACGGGGCAGAAAGCAGGAGGCGTCAAGGCTACTGGGTTGGGGGCGGAATACGCTGGCCCGCAAGATAAAAGACCTGGGCATTAGCGACGAGTAGCTCGTCTGCGGGCTTGTTTTAGCGGGTCCGCCCCGTGTCTAGTTAGTCTTCCCGGCATCGGGCAAAACCGCTCTGCTGCGCGCCTTGCTTGAAAAGTTTCGACCGCGCTGAATATGAAAATTCATCCGGTCCTGCAGAAACCCGGTTTCTGAATGAGGCGCATCACTGAACAACATTACAGTGCCATCCGGGCCAAGGTATTCTTTCCACGGTGGCAGGTCAGGATGGTTTGGGTTGCCGGTGCGTGCAAATTGTACCCAATAGCTGCTCATTAAATTGCTCATTGCTAAGTCATCTGCCGTTGGGTTATCGAGCTCGGTATCGAGCGAGCGCATGACAAAAGCGATGTCATCGGCATGGGCAACGCCGGGCTGACTGTCGCGACGATCTGCAGACACATAGCTCATGTTGTAATGCCAGACCGGCGAACTAATGTTGCTCCAGTTATCACTGACATAGCGCGCCTGACTGAGAATAATTAGGTCACCGAAAATGGCATCTTCAAGGGCCTCGCCTTCTAATCCGGGATACAAAAACTGCTTGTCTGCCTCCGGAATCAGGCGGGCTGACATTGCGGGGGAAAACCCGCCACCGATTAAGCGACCTAAGCTTGCCTCCCAGCTGACACCGCCGGTGATATAGGGCACGTTATGTTGTTCGCCGGCAGCAAAAATCTCGGAAGAGAAGTCAGTGAGTGCGACGCCATCAATGACAGGGATAAAGCGCCATGTAGGCTCTATTACCGCGACGATGTCCTCTGCAGGCAGCGCTCTGAGTGCCGCCAGTGGCTCAGGGGCCTCCTCAAGGCCAAGTGCGGCCACCAGCTTTTCGCCCATGGCCTCGCCGGACAATAGAAACCCGCTGCGCTGATCGAGCATGGCATCCGGAGCCAGACCGAGCGCAGAGCTTTGGCTGATGGCTTTATGAAACAGGCCTTCAGATAATGGGCTTACCAGCAGGTTATTCACCATGGCACCGCCAGCTGATTCGCCAAACACGGTAATATTATCGGGGTCGCCGCCAAAACCGCTAATGTTTTCCTGCACCCACTGCAGCGACGCTATGGCATCCAGGAACCCAAAGTTGGCATGGGCTTCATTGGCTTGTGCCTCGCTTAAGTCGGGGTGAGCAAAAAAGCCGAAAGCGTTTAGTCGGTAGTTAATTGTTACCAGCACAACACCAGCACCAGCAAAAGCCGGGCTGTTGAGCCGCGGGATATTTCCCGAGCCCTGCATGTAACCGCCACCGTGTATCCATACCATAACAGGCAGTTTTGCGGCGCTGCCAACTGCCGTTGTCCAGACATTCAGCGTCAGGCAGTCTTCACTGCTGGAGGTGAGTTCAAACCACAACAGCGATGTGTTTGGCTGAGCGCAAAACTTGCCGTACTGGTCGGCCAGCATGAGCTGTTGACGTTTTAGCGGCGGCTCG
>JAQWPD010000083.1 GCA_029245525.1 Gammaproteobacteria bacterium
GAAATCGCCCGCACGCTTGATTCGATGTAGCACCGATATGTCATCACGGGATTTTTATCGCAGCAGTCGTCTTGAAGAACAGGTTCAACGTACTTTGAGCGATGTGCTGCGCAGTGAAACCCGCGACCCGCGTCTGCTCAAGGTGATTGTGACAGATGCCCGGGTAACTAAAGATTTGAGTGTCGCGTGGGTTTATTACAGCTTGCTCGATAAGGATGTTTCGCCTGAGGACGTCAACGAGGCTTTTGTAAAGGCGGGCGGATTTTTGCGCACGCGTTTAGCCAAAGAACTGACTGTTCGTCGGGTGCCTGAGTTGCGTTTTGAATATGACGATTCCGAAATTCGTGGTGCGGAACTTGAAAGTCTTATCGACTCCGCCGTAGCAAAAGACAGAGAACATGAATCAGACGGTGACGAGGAAGTCTAAGCGCGACGTCAACGGTATTTTGATTCTGGATAAGCCGCGGGGTATTTCGTCAAATCGCGCGCTACAGATAGCCAAACGTCTTTACGCTGCTCGAAAAGCCGGACACACCGGCAGTTTGGATCCCCTGGCGACGGGCATGTTACCCCTGTGCTTTGGCCACGCGACAAAAGTATCAGGCCTGCTTCTGGAATCGGATAAGGCCTATGAGGTGCGCATTCGCTTCGGTGCCAAGACGAATACGGCCGATGCTGAGGGCGAGATTATTGAAGAGTGCGCGGTGCAATCGGTTGGGCCTCGGATTCTGGAACAGCTGCTGCAGGGGTTTGTCGGCGATTTGGAGCAGATTCCACCGATGTACTCAGCGCTAAAGCACAAAGGTCAGCGGCTGTATAAGTTAGCGCGGGAAGGCATAGAGGTAGAGCGTAAGCCAAGGCATATTCGGGTTTTTGATGTGCGGGTGCTGCACGCAGACCCCGCAGAGCCGACATTGTTTGTTCACTGCAGCAAAGGCACGTACATACGTTCGTTGGCAGAGGATATCGCTGCTGCAGCCGGCACGTTGGGGTACGTTACCGAGTTGCGTCGCGTTTGGGTTAAACCGTTTGCGGATATGCCGATGGTCACCCTGGAGCAGTTAGAGGCGCTTGCAGAGCAGGGTGAGGCAGCGCTGGACCAGCTATTGGCGGGTGCAGATATGGCGTTACAGCACTTGCCTGCTGTGTCGTTTGATGCGTTTAACGTAAGGCGGCTATTGCAGGGTCAGGTGGCGCACGGTGCCGGCCTGGCTGAATGCGGTGCCGATATCCGGATGTACGATGATAGTGGCCATTTTATTGGCCTTGGGCAGGTTTTGTCGGTGTCGGAAGGTGGTTTGGAGGTCGCGCCAAAGCGACTGTTTATGCCGGGGTAGTGGCGTTTGCTATTCCGATTGCGTGATTTATTGGAAATAAATAAAAATCAGGGTGTTACATGTGTGCAACAGCGGTTAGAATACGGCGCGCATGCAATGGGCAAGTATTGAAAAGTAATAAGACAGGAGTAATAGCCAATGTCTCTCTCCGGAGACCAGAAGGTCCAGTTAGTTAAAGATTACGCGGTGAACCCGAAAGACACCGGTTCACCAGAGGTTCAGGTTGCTTTGTTGACCACTCGTATTAATGAGCTTCAGGATCACTTTAAGAGCAATATGAAAGACCACCATTCTCGTCGTGGTCTTTTAAGCATGGTAAACCGTCGCCGTAAGCTTCTTGATTACCTTAAGGGTAAAGATAGAGAGCGCTATCGTGAGTTAATTTCACGTCTTGGCCTGCGTCGTTAGGCTCTGCATTCGCTGAAATAAAAATATTCAGTTAACCGGCAGGTAGCATTTCGTTACCTGCCGGTTTGCTTATTTTTTTTCAGTGGTATGTAACCTCAACACAGTTCCGGAAATTGGTATGCCTGTCGGAAACAGGCTTCCGGGACATCAAAATAGGAATAGGTAAGTGGCAGCAATTAAGAAAGTATTTCAGTATGGCGAACACGAAGTAACCATCGAAACCGGTGAGATAGCACGACAAGCCGGTGGCGCAGTAATGGTAACCATGGCAGACACTGTTGTTTTAGTAACAACTGTCGCGCGGAAAGAGGCTAAGCCTGGTCAGCCGTTTTTCCCCCTTACGGTTAATTACCAAGAAAAAACCTACGCAGCGGGTAAAATTCCCGGCGGCTTCTTTAAGCGAGAGGGTCGTCCGAGTGAGAAAGAGACTCTGACATCACGTCTTATCGATCGTCCTTTACGTCCGCTGTTTCCCAAAGGCTTTATGAACGAAGTGCAGATCATTGCAACCGTCGTTTCCATGAACCCTGATATTGATCCTGATATTCCTGCCATCATTGGTGCATCTGCGTCTGTGGTTCTAACCGGTGCCCCATTTGCAGGACCTATTGGCGGCGCTCGCGTTGGTTACATCAACGGCGAATACGTGCTGAACCCAACTTATTCACAGCTTGAAGAATCTAGCCTTGATCTGGTTGTTGCAGGTACTTCTGATGCAGTTCTCATGGTTGAGTCAGAAGCTGATCAGCTTTCTGAAGAAGTTATGCTTGGTGCAGTTATGTTTGGTCATGACGCACAGCAGGCTGTTATTACTGCCATTAATGAGCTGAAAGCAGAAGTCGGCACAGTTGATTGGGAGTGGGCTGCGCCAGCAGTTGATTCATCATTGTCTGATGCGGTTGCTGCTGCAGCGAGTGCAGATGTTACAGCGGCTTACGCAATCACTGATAAGCAAGCGCGCTATGAGCGCATTGGTGAAGTTAAGTCAGCGATGGTTGCTCAGCTTGCTGCCGATGGTAATGATCAGGGCTGGGGCGAAGGCGATGTTAAAGACGCCTTCGGCAAACTCGAAAGCAATATCGTACGTGAGCGTGTATTAGCTGGTGAAGCGCGTATTGATGGCCGTGATACCACTACGGTTCGCCCGATTGCTGTGCGCACAGGCGTTCTGCCACGTACTCATGGTTCGGCTTTGTTTACCCGTGGTGAAACACAGGCAATTGTTGTGGCAACTTTGGGTACTGATCGTGACGCGCAGATTATTGATGCGCTGGAAGGCGAGCGTCGTGATCGCTTTATGCTTCATTACAACTTCCCTCCATACTGCGTAGGCGAAACCGGTTTTGTCGGTTCACCTAAGCGTCGTGAAATCGGTCATGGCCGTTTAGCACGTCGTGGTATTCAGTCGGTGCTTCCAGGTGAAGAGTTCCCGTATGTGATCCGGGTGGTTTCTGAAATTACTGAGTCTAATGGTTCAAGTTCTATGGCCAGTGTTTGTGGCACCAGTCTTGCGCTTATGGATGCCGGTGTGCCGATTAAAGCTCCCGTTGCTGGCGTTGCTATGGGCTTGGTTAAAGACGGCGATCGCTATCAGGTGCTGACCGATATCCTGGGTGATGAAGATCATCTTGGCGATATGGACTTCAAAGTTGCTGGAACCGCTACCGGTATTACTGCTTTGCAGATGGATATCAAGATCACCGGTATTACTGCGGACATCATGAAAGATGCTGTGGTTCAGGCCGAGGCAGCTCGCTTGTTCATTCTTCAGGAAATGAATGCTGTAATTAGTACTCATCGTGAAGAAATGTCTGATTTTGCTCCGACGATCATTACACTGAAGATTGATCCCGAGAAGATCCGTGACGTCATTGGTAAGGGCGGTGCAACCATTCGTTCAATTACTGAAGAAACAGGCGCCAGCATTGATATCGATAACGACGGTACCGTGCGTATTGCTTCTGTTGTTGCTACCGATGGTAAAGAAGCTCTAAAGCGCATTCAGTTGATTACAGCTGAAGTTGAAGTGGGCACGATCTATGAGGGTCGTGTTGCACGCTTGATGGATTTTGGTGCTTTTGTAACCATTTTGCCTGGTAAAGACGGCTTGGTTCATATCTCTCAGATTTCTGAAGAGCGCGTTGAGAAGGTCAGTGACAAGCTTACCGAAGGCGATATCGTGAAAGTTAAGGTGCTGGAAGTAGACCGTCAGGGTCGCGTGCGTCTGAGCATGAAAGAAGTAGAGCAGGGCTAAACTCACTGAACCCTCGCTTTGCCCGGTTACACAGGGCAATAAAAAGCCGCATCGCTTCCTGAGCTTTGCGGCTTTTTACATTAAAACAGTACTCGTTGGCTAACAGTTGCAACGTGAGTGCTGGTTTTAAGCACGACCGGGTGCTCTACGAGCCATTATTGGGTTAGTGATTCGGACTGCTCAGAACGGCCCGACAGGCGTCTTGCAGTCTTCCCACCAATGTCGAATCCTGAGTGCTTGCACTAGTACGAATCAGGTCTGTGAGTATGTCAGAGGACAGTAGCGGACCTCTTTCCGGCTCCTGTGCGGCGATAATCTGCAATAGAATGCCGTTGGTGATATCGCTCTTTGTTGCCTGGTCTTCAACTTTGACGTACTTGCCGGCAAGGATAAGCTGCCGAACATCCTGAAGATTGACGTAGCGGCTTTGCGCCGTGTCATAAAGTCGCCGGTTTGCGTATTTCCGGATAAGTCGCAGGTTACCATCCATAATATGAACCCCTGTTTTAATCGCAGGTTGTAGAATTCCGGCGAGATTAATTATCGGGACTGTAAGATCGCCAAACACATATTAAGTTGACACTGTCTTGTGCCACTAAGTTCGTCCTTTTTACTTAAGATGTCCAATTTCAGGTCGTTCCATAACCCCGCGCAGCGTCTCTATAGTCCAGCTATCCCTTGCCCAGAGCCAGATTTCGGCAATTCCAGCGTTTTCTAGGTCAACCGGTGGCCGGAGTCCGAGAAACCGCATTCCCCGCACTAAATTGGCCCCGGCGAGCCCAGAATTCAGTTCATCGGCACCGCCGCGCTTGGAGAGCTTTTTGCCGCCCTTATCGGTGGCAATAGGAATATGCGTATAGCCCGGTTGAACATAGCCTAAGCATTGTTGCACGTGAATGTGGCAAGGGGTCGACAAAAGCAGATCGCTGCCGCGAACGACATCAGTGATATTTTGCAGGGCATCATCAACAGTAACCGCTAAGTGATAAGCGGCTAGCCCATCACCACGGCGAAGCAGAAAGTCGCCCACATCGTTATACAGATTTAGTTCAGTACGACCCTGTAATTTATCATTGAAGCTAATCGCATGTTCGTGAGTGCGCAGTCTGATGGCATGTCGCGTATCGAATAAATGTTTTTTTTTGCTGCAGTTACCCGGGTAAATCAGACCCAGAGGGCCGGGCTTTGCCAGCGCTCTGATTTGCTTCCGGGTGCAGTGGCAGATATACGCAAGGTCATGGCGATGCAGTTTATTCAGCGCGCTGGCGTATAGGTCTAATCGACTGCTTTGCCATAGGGGTGCTTCATCCCATTCAAAGCCGTGTGCCTCGAGTGCGCGAAGAATGCTTGTATCGGCACCAGCGACTTCGCGGGGAGGGTCGAGGTCTTCGATGCGCACAAGCCATTCACCGTGATTGCAACGCGCTTCCAGGTAGCTGGCAATGGCGGTGACCAATGAGCCAAAGTGAAGGGGGCCTGTTGGAGAAGGAGCGAAACGACCCCGATAGCCTTTATTTTCAGGGGCTTCCGAGCTGTTAGGCGCCTTCTGGTTGCTCATTTACAACCGCGGAAAGTCTGCGGCACTGAGTTATCGATACCGATCGTCATTGTCACGGAATTGCCTTTCCGCAAGTTCACGACGTTCCTGAGCCTCGACCGAAAGTGTTGCTACGGGACGGGCTTCCAAGCGACGCAGACCGATTTCTTCACCGGTTTCTTCACAGTAGCCGTAGTCACCTTGTTCAATACGTTTGAGCGTGGAGTCGATTTTTTTGATCAACTTACGTTCCCGGTCACGGGTACGCAGCTCTAGTCCAAATTCAGATTCTTGAGTTGCGCGGTCGGTAGGGTCGGGGAAGTTACTGGCCTCATCCTGCATATGGTGCATAGTGCGATCGACTTCCTGCATCAGTTCGGCCTTCCAGGCCAGCAAAATAGCCTCGAAGTGGTCGAGCTGATCATCATTCATATAGTGTTCGCCAGCCTTCGATTTATAAGGCGCAATACCATGGATTGCATCTTCTGCATCGCTGAACTGAACGTTGCGTTTACGCTCCGAAACACGGATGCGTTTGGGCGGGGTGGGTTTACTAATTACCCGCTTGGCTTTCGGCTTTTTAACGGTCTTTTTCTTGGCGACAGGCTTGACCGCACTGACAGTCTTCTTCTTGGAAGCTGTTTTCTTGCTCGAGGCTTTTTTTACAACTTTCTTCTTAGAGGCGACCTTTTTGGTGCTTTTTTTCTTCGAAGAGATCTTTTTAACGACCTTTTTCGCCACTTTCTTCTTGGTCACTTTTTTCTTAGACGGGGCCTTTTTCGCGACCTTCTTCGCCACTTTCTTCTTGGAAGATGTCTTTTTAACGACCTTTTTCGCCACTTTCTTCTTGGAAGATGTCTTTTTTACGACCTTCTTCGCCGCTTTCTTCTTGGAAGAGGTCTTTTTTACGACCTTTTTGGCCGCTTTCTTCTTAGAAGCCGCCTTTTTCTTGCTCGCAGGTTTAGGGGCACTCTTTTTGGCTGCTTTTTTGGCAGCGACCTTCTTATTGGCGCTTGCGGCCTTCTTTACAGGCGGTTTCTTGCCCGCTGATTTTTTGGGAGATTTCTTCCTGGAAGCCATGCGGAATCCCTTACTAAAAAGTCTGAAAACGCGGCATTATACATATGCAGCCCTCGTGGTGAAGGCTTAATTTAGAGGAGTTGCTGATTTTGGTGTCTGTCAGACTCTGGACTCAGTCTCAGCATCACGCGGATTTAAACCGTTGAGTGCGCCTGAGGTCTCGTCTTTAAGGATTATTAAGTGAATTGGTCAAACTGTCTGACAGAGCCCAGTCAGCAGCGGTGTGTTCAGCTACCACCTCAGTATAGACGCCCCCGCGCACATTGAAATCAGCCGTCACCCGAAGGTATCTGGGGTCAATAGCGGCAACCAAATCCTCGAGTATTGTGTTGGTCACAGCCTCATGAAACGCGCCTTCATTGCGATACGACCAGTAGTAGAGTTTCAATGCTTTCAATTCGATACAGTGCTCTGCTGGCACGTATTCAAGCCTAATGGTGGCAAAGTCAGGTTGCCCAGTTTTGGGGCAGAGGCAGGTGAACTCGGGGGTTTCGATCCGAATAATGTAGTCCCGCGATGGGTTGGGGTTCTCAAATGTTTCAAGAACCGTATTTTCTGGCGTTGGCTGCTGCGTCGTTTTTGACATGAATCTTTACCCTGTGGATGTGGCTCACAATCGTGTGCCAAGTCGTTTTTTTTACTTTACACTAGAGCACTGTTGTCGACCATGAGCAGATGTTGCTCATAGGATTATTATAATAGGCATCATTGGGGAGCGTGTGACCTGCTGATCGTCCTGATTGGCATTCAGGCTAGGAGCTTTCCGGTGTTGTCAGATAGCCATTTGGCTTCAAATTAGCGGGTTAATACATAGTGCGTCTAAGCAAACTTAAGCTGTCAGGCTTCAAATCATTCGTCGATCCAACCACCATTTTGCTGCCTAGCAACCTTGTGGGCGTGGTTGGACCGAATGGTTGTGGTAAGTCGAATGTTATTGATGCCGTGCGTTGGGTAATGGGCGAAAGCTCCGCTAAAAACCTTCGTGGCGATAACATGACTGACGTCATTTTTAATGGTTCCTCGCAGCGTAAACCGGTTGGCTCGGCTTCTATTGAGCTGTTCTTTGACAATACTGATGGCACCATTACCGGGCAGTTTGCCGGCTACGCTGAAATATCTATTCGTCGCAAGGTTTCCCGTGACGGCACGTCGCAGTACTTTTTAAATAATGTGCGTTGTCGCCGGAAGGATATAGTGAGTATTTTTCTCGGCACCGGCCTGGGGCCCCGAAGTTATTCCATTATCGAACAGGGCATGATCTCCCGTCTTATTGAAGCGAAGCCGGATGATCTGCGCGCGCACCTTGAAGAAGCTGCTGGTATTTCCAAATACAAAGAGCGGCGTCGTGAAACTGAAAACCGGATTCGTCATACCCGCGATAATCTTGACCGGCTTAATGATCTGCGCGAGGAAGTTGAAAAGCAGATCGTGCATCTGCAGCGTCAGGCGAAGCAGGCTGAGCGGCATAAAAATTTGAAGCGAGAGCAGCATCAGCTTGATGCAGAGTTTCTCGCAATTCGTCTGCGTGAGCACGACATCGCTTTGCAGGAAACTAAGCTTGAATACGAGCAGTATCAAACCGGCTACGAAGCCGCAGTGGCATCGCAGCGTCGTGTTGAGGCTGAGACTGAATCTGCCAGGGAGAAACAGCATGGCGTAAGCGAGGCTCTGAATGAAATTCAGGCAGCGCATTACAAAGTTGATCTTGAGATATCCAAGTCGCAGCAAGGTATCGAGCACAACAAAGCCACCAAAGAACGCCACCAGAATGATCTGGCTGATGCACAGGAGCAGCTCAATAAAATCACCCATGAGATCGAAGTGGACGAGCAGCAGTTGCGCGACCTTGACGAGCGCTTGAATGAAATTAGCCCTGATCTTGATCGTATTCGCACGTCTGCTGCGAGCACTTCTGAATCACTGTCTCAGTCTGAAAGTGAGCTGAATAAGTGGCGCGAATCGTGGCAGAAAGTGAGCGATTCTATTTCTGAGACTACTCGCAGCAGCGAGGTTGAAGAGGCTCGTATTCATCATTTGGATGAGCAGCAGCAAGAGTTAGATCGTCGACGTCAGAGTCTCGAAGAAGAGTTGGGGCACCTGTCGGTCGAGACGCTTGAGAATGACCTCGCCGAAAAGATTCGTGAAGATTCCGATGCATCAGCTAAAGCTGAAAGCTTGGGCCGCAAGCTGCAGGAAGTCATTAGCATTATTAATAACCTGCGTGAGCAGGCGAAAGTTGTTACTGCAGAGCTGGAAGACTCACGCAATGAGCTTGAAGGACACCGTGCGCGTTTAATGACACTAGAGGCCTTGCAGAAGGCAGCCCTTGGTCAGGATATGGAGGCCGTTGAGGGTTGGTTAAAAAACCACTCTTTGGGCGAGCGGCCACGATTGGGTCAGCAGCTCAGTGTTGAGTCGCCCTGGGAAAGAGCAGCGGAGACTGTGCTCAGCAGCATGCTTCAGGCTGTGTCGGTTGGCGATTTCGAACAGCACCTCAACGATGGGCTTCCCGATGCAAATTTGGTGCTGTTGGGCGACGAGGTTCCAGCCAGCGATGATGACTATGTGGATTGGCCTACGTTGTTTAGTCAGGTCAGCAATGCCGGCCCGGTAGCCTCATTGCTTAAGCAGGTTCGCTTGGCCGATTCAGTGGGTGAGGCTTTGCGGGTTCGGCATAGCCTGTCTGAGTCTGAATCAGTAATCACTCCGGATGGTATTTGGGTGAGCCGTAATTGGGTGCGTATTAATCGTGCTGAAGATTCCGCAGGCGGTGTTATTACCAGGGAGCAGGAAATCCGTGCTTTGCAGGCTGAAATAAGCAACAGAGATGCTGCCGTAGCGCGCAATGAGCAGCGTCGCACTGACACAAATACACAGTTGGAACAGCAAGAACGTCTGCGTTCAGAGTTGCAAAATGAGAACAATGGCGCGGTTCAGTTTTCAGCCCAAGCGAGTGCCGCCTTAGCGGCTTTTCGTCAGGATGTTGAAAAAACCCGTAATCGCCAGTCAACATTGCTCGAGGAATTTCAGGGAACAAAGCGCCAGTTTGAATCTGTAGCTGGGCATGTTCGTGAGTCACGCTTGCGCCTCAGTCAGGCAAAGCAGCTGGGTTTGCAGCACGAAGAAAGTCGTGAATCGCTGCGTTCTCAGCAAGAGTCACTGAATGCAGCCGTGGAGGATGCTCGTTCTGCGGCTGAAGCTGAACGCTCGCGGTTGCAGGAACTGACTATTGAGCTAGAAACCCGGCGCTCTAGCCGTGAGTCTGCCAGCACCACCCTTGAGCGTGCGGTGGTTGCACGCAAGCAGTTGACGCAGCGTATTGAAAGCTTAAATGTCAGTATTGAAGATAATGCAGGGCCGCTTGCCGGGCTTAAGGAAACACTGCAGTTGCACTTGCAGCGCAAAATCGAGGTCGATGATGAGTTAAAAATTCGTCACCAACGTCTGGATGCAGCAAATTCATTATTGAATGAGCTTGATCGTCAGCGTATCAATTGTGACAAGAACGTTAATGAGGCGCGTGAGCAGGTTGATTCACGTCGTATGCGAGTTCGTGAAATTGAGGTGCGGTATGAGGGCATAACAGAGCAGTTCGATGAGCTTGAAATGGTTCTTGAAGATGTTCTTGCTGCCTTGCCAGAAGATGCGACTACAGAGGGCTGGGAAGCAAAGCTCGATAAAATTATTCGCAGTATTGAGCGACTCGGTAATGTAAACCTATTGGCTATCGAAGAGTATGAAGAACAGTCCGAGCGCAAGATTTATCTTGACGCTCAGCTTGAAGATTTAATGTCCGCGCTAACAACGCTGGAAAACGCTATCCAGAAAATCGATCGTGAAACTCGTACCCGGTTCCAAGAAACCTTCGATAAAGTTAACGCGGGCATTCAGCGTATTTTCCCGCGTCTGTTTGGCGGCGGCCATGCTTACTTAACGCTTGAGGGTGATGATGCTCTGACTGCCGGTGTATCGGTTATGGCGCAACCTCCGGGTAAGCGCAACAGCAGTATTCATCTGCTCTCTGGTGGCGAAAAAGCGTTGACTGCGGTGTCTTTGGTGTTCTCTATCTTTGAGCTGAACCCCGCACCGTTCTGTTTGCTTGATGAGGTTGATGCACCGCTTGATGATGCTAACGTTAGCCGGTTCTGCGATATTGTGCGTGAAATGTCAGAGCAGGTGCAGTTTGTGTTTATTACCCATAACAAGATCACCATGGAGTTGGCAGGTCAGTTGATGGGTGTCACTATGTATGAGCCCGGTGTGTCGCGTCTGGTATCTGTTGATATTGATGAAGCGGTCAAGCTCGTGGCCAGCTAAGTTTGCCGCAGTTCTGTAATCGTTTGACCATAGTTGGTTTTAGTGGGGTTGTATTGAATGTCGCTACGTTTGACGCTGCTATGCCTAGGTCTGGTTATTTTGGCTGGTGTGTTTCTCTATAGCCGGGGTTATTTCCAGGCTCTATTTTCGAAGCGTTTAAAACTGCGTTCCATCTCCGCCCGCAAAGATCCTGTGATTGATGGGTCGAGTGATATTGATGATTCAGCTTATGCTGTTGAATCATCCGAGCCAGATACGCGGCTTGAGGATGACGAGCCGCATTTCGGTCGCTTGCATCAGGTGGGGCAGGTTGAAAAGCCACCGGCAGCAAAGAAGGTTTTTGCAATCCGCCTTGTGCCTGAAAATGACGAAACTTTTCCTGCAGAAACGCTAGTGCTGGCTTTGCGAGCAGCAGGTCTGGCTCATGGTGATTTGGGCATTTTTCATCGCGTGAGTGCGGACGGGGGCCATGCAGGCACCTTCTGCGTTGCCAACCTCGTTGAGCCAGGATCGTTCGATTTGGCAAAACTGCAAGAGTCCTCGTACCCCGGTATTAGCTTATTTATGATTTTACCAATGCAGGCAAAAGGTCTGTCTGTGTTTGATGAGATGCTGGCTGTTGGCAGAGGGCTTGCCGATTCTCTCGGAGGTATTCTGCTCGATGAGTCCGGCAGCCGTCTGAGCGTTCAGCGAGAGCGTTATCTGCGCGAAGAAGTGATTGAGTTTGAACGACGTCACCGGACTGGTGCTGGGCAGTCATGAGCCCGGGGGCTAAGTCATCTGCTGACACCCTGCGGCAGTATGAGCAATTAAAGGCGGACATAGAGCGACATCAGTATCAGTACTATGTGCTGAGTGAACCGTTGTTGCCTGACATTGAATTCGATCGCCTGTTCCAGCAGCTTCTTGATTTTGAGCAGCAGTACCCTGATTTGATAACGGCTGATTCACCCAGTCAGCGGGTTGGTGTGAAGCCGCATGATGGCTTTGCAGAAGTGGTGCATCTTCAGCGAATGTTATCGCTAGACAACGCCTTCAGCGATGAGCAAGTCTATGATTTTGAACGGCGCGTTCATGATCGCCTCAACACTGTCGCACCAATCCGGTATTCGGCAGAGCCTAAGCTGGATGGCGCTGCTATTAGTATTGTCTACGAAAAAGGTCAGCTCTTGCGTGCTGCGACCCGTGGCGATGGCCAAACGGGTGAGGATGTTACGCACAATGTTAAGACGATTGCTTCGGTACCGCTGCGTCTGCTGGGTGACGGACACCCTGATGTTATGGAGGTGCGGGGCGAAATTTTTATGCCTTCTGCCGGGTTTGAAGCATTAAATGCCCGTGCGCGGAAAGCCGGTGAGAAGGTTTTTGCCAACCCTCGCAATGCTGCCGCCGGGAGTCTTCGGCAGCTTGATCCGAGTATTACCGCGCAGCGCCCCTTGGATATTTTTATTTACGGGGTTGGTGTGGTTGAAGGGGGTGCTTTACCGGGCTTTCATTCCGAAGTGTTGCAGCAATTACAGGTATGGGGCTTAAAAGTATGCCCTGAAATTGATGTGGTAATGGGTGCAGATGGCTGTTTGAATTATTACCGGAGTATCGGCGCACGTCGTGAAGCATTGCCCTATGAGATAGATGGGGTCGTTTATAAAATTGATGATTGCGATTTGCAGCGTAAGCTGGGTCAGGTCTCCCGTGCACCGCGCTGGGCTTTGGCTCACAAGTTTCCAGCCCAGGAACAGTTAACCACTGTTAAGGATATTGCTTTTCAGGTTGGTCGCACGGGTGCTGTTACACCAGTGGCGCGACTTGCACCGGTGTCGGTGGCAGGCGTCGTTGTTTCAAATGCAACCTTGCATAATATTGATGAGTTGTTGCGCAAGGATGTTCGGGTTGGCGACACCGTTATCGTGCGTCGCGCCGGTGACGTTATTCCCGAGGTTGTCAGGGTCGTTATTGAAAGGCGCAGCGGCAATCCTGCTGAGGTGACGTTACCCGAGCAGTGCCCGGTATGTGGCTCGGATGTTGTTCGCCCAGAAGGTGAGGCCGTAGCCCGTTGCAGTGGTGGTCTGGTGTGTCCTGCTCAGCGAAAAGAGTCTTTAAAGCACTTTGTTTCGCGAAAAGCGCTTGACGTTGAGGGCATGGGCAGCAAGCTTATTGATCAGTTAGTCGATAGTGGGAGAGTTTCCCATTTTTCCGATTTGTTCGCGCTAAGCGGGGCTGAACTGGCGCAGATGGATCGAATGGGTGAAAAGTCAGCTGACAACTTAATGGCAGCTATCGAATCTGCCAAGCACACGACGCTGCCCAAATTTCTATATGCGCTGGGAATACGTGAGGTCGGTGAAGCTACCGCCCTGAGTCTGGCCAATTATTTTTGTGACATCGAACCGATTATTTTGGCGAGTACGGATGAGTTGCAAGAAGTCCCGGATGTTGGTCCGGTGGTGGCTGAACATATTCGCAGCTTTATGAATCAGGCGCATAATCGCGAGGTTATTAATGACCTGTTGCAGCAATACAATGTTCATTGGCCTAAGTTTGATAAGCCCCGGGCAGATGCAGAACTGCCATTCAGCGACAAAACAATAGTGGTTACCGGTACGCTTTCCGCTATGAGCAGGGCAGAGGCAAAAGAAGCGATACAGCAGCTTGGTGGTAAAGCCAGTGGCAGTGTTTCGGCAAAGACCGATTACCTGTTAGCCGGCGCTAATGCTGGGTCAAAACTTGCGAAAGCGGAGTCACTTGGCGTGCCCGTGTTGAGCGAAGAAGACCTCTTGGATATTCTCAATAAGCACCGGATATAAGAACGCAGAAGTGCCCACGGTAAATAGTCATGGGTGCACTGCTGCACGTCAATTTTTATAAGCAATTGTTTTATGAGCTTTTTATTGGGAGGCACAGCGCATCCTCAACCGCTTCTGGGCGAAATGGACCATATGTGGCGTTTTTCTTTGACTCTGTAACGCAGCAAACCTATATTGCGGGGCATGCTTAGCGAAATACAAAAAAAGATTTTATCGGCACTGTTCGTTTTCCTGCGCCCGCTTATATCGGCGCTTATGCGCTCAGGCATTGGCTACGCTGAGTTTTCTGAAGCGGCAAAAGCGTGTTACGTTCAGGTTTGTTTGGATGAGTTCGGGGTGCGTGGTCGAAAAACCAATATCTCCCGGATTGCCATTATGACGGGCTTAAGCAGAAAGGAAGTGCGCCGTATTAGCGATAGAGAGTGGCGCAATTGTGGTGTTAGCAATCCGCTCTCTGAGATCCTTCATCTCTGGCATACAGATAAAGATTTTCAAGATGAGTTGGGCCAGCCATTAGCGATTCCATACGACGGAGAGGTCCCCTCTTTTTCGAGTCTTCGGCGACGCGTTCGGTGTGACGTTCCTTCAGGTGCTGTTAAAACCGAGCTGGTTAGAATGGGTATTGTTTCGATTGCTGAAGATGGAAAGCTCCGCGTTAATCGAAGAGAGTTTGTTCCCGACCGTGTGGACGATAGTCTTGCCGAAGGACTTTTAGCGGGGTTGAAGAGCCATGCGGATACAATTGCATTTAATGCCGATCCGGCCAACCCAAAAGATACTCGTTACGAGTGTTTGGTTGAGTCCCGGAACGCCGATATTCGGCTGCTGCCAAAGCTTCGGAGGGTGTCTCGTGAACGACTGTATGATTTTGTGTCGTCATTTGATGACTGTCTTGCCGAATATTCAGTTGAGGACGGTGATGAGGATCGCGCGACGAGGGCGGGCATTGGCGTGTTTTATTTTGAGGACACTTAAGGCAGGCACGGGGCGCATCTGCAGCTAAGTCTGCCGCCACCGAAATTGGTTTTTTCAGCTTGTAATGCTCTCGGCACATAACATCGGTAAGCGGCAGAAGACCTTGTCAAGACAACAGTTCTGCCATTCAGCTTAATTTAGTGGGTCAAATCAGCAAGGGCGCTTCTCTTTTATGTGCTTACCTGCAATTCAGAAGGTGCTTTTGCATCGATTCTAAGGGCATGAATATCCGTTTGCATCAGGTTGCCGACCGCATCATAGATAAGTCGATGGCGTTGTAACATTCGGAGACCTTCAAAGGCTTCGGCGACAACAACGACATGAAAGTGCCCCATGCCGGTTTTCGCTCCTGCATGCCCTGCGTGCAGATGGCTTTCATCTTCAATGGCTATGCTCACCGGCCTCAGAGCACTCCGGACAGCGCTGTCGATTAGGTCCATACGGTCGGCGTTGATAGCGCTCATGGCAGTACCTGTTTAAAGGGTTTGACGGTTACTTTTTGGTAAACGCCCGCTGCAATATACGGGTCGGCCTCAGCCCATGATTTTGCCGCATCCAGGCTCTTGAACTCGGCAACAATCAAGCTCCCAGTAAAACCTGCTTCACCGGGGTCGGCGCTGTCAATAGCGGGGTGGGGGCCTGCCAGCTGGAGTTTGCCGGCATCGCGTAATGCGTTCAGTCGGGCCAGGTGCTCTGGTCGGGCATTCAGACGTTGAGCAAGAGTGCCCGGTATGTCTTCGCTGATGATGGCGTAAAGCATATTGCTGACTGTCATTGCTGCGATTCATCCGAGTTGCTGTCTTTATTTGCTTGCCCACCGCTGTTCGGAGTTTCATTCCCGGGTGCGCGGCTGGAAATCCAGATGGCTTGCAGCACCATAAACACCAGCGTGAAGCCGAGCAGACCAAACAGCTTGAAGTTAACCCATATTGCTTCTTCAAAATTATAGGCAACGTAGATATTCGCTGCCCCCGAGAGCATGAAGAACACTGCCCACATGAGGTTGAGAGTGCGCCAATCCGCCGGGTTGAGCTGAATTTCATTTTTGGCTACGGCCTGCATAATGCGCTGGATGATAGGTTTGGTGCCGATGAACTGACTGCCTATAAACACCAGAGCGAATGCCCAGTTCAGTACGGTGGGCTTCCATTTGAAGACAAGGTCATTCTTTAGCAGCAGGCTTATGCCACCCAGCACAATCACCAGAGCAGCTGAAATCAGCAGCATCTTCGGTACGGTACGAGTCAGCACCAAGGTCACAATCACCTGTATGCCGACCGCAGCCATTATGACTAGGATCGCCGTATTAAAGTCTTTGGTGACCCAGTAGGTCACCGCAAATGCGATCACCGGTAAAAAATCGAGTAAAGCCTGCATTCTTGGGTATCCTGTAAATAAGAAGGCGAATCATACTGAAATTCACTACACTTCTGTGCTGAATTTGCTCGTGAATTTCCGGCAGCGATTGGCAGCTATATGGCTCGACTCATTGATATTCATCCCGACAACCCTCAGCCGCGGCGTGTTGCAGAGGTGTTGGCGACGCTGCAGTCCGGCGGATTGATCGCGTACCCATCGGACTCGAGCTACGCTCTGGGTTGGCATATGGGCGATCAAAAGGCGATTAAGGAAGTTCAGCGGATCCGTAAAACCGATAAGCAGCACAACTTTACCTTGGTATGCCGTGATTTGTCAGAATTGGCTAACTATGCGCGGGTGGAAAACTGGGTCTATCGACTGTTGAAAAGTCATACGCCCGGACCTTACACATTTATATTGGAGGCGACGCGTGAAGTACCGCGTCGATTACTGAACCCTAAGCGCAAAACCATTGGTTTAAGAGTTCCGGATCATCCGGTGCCTCTTGCCATACTTGAGGCGCTCGGTGAGCCGATGATGAGTTCTTCATTGATACTGCCTGGCGAGGACATGCCACTGACTGATCCGAGTGAGATTTTGCATCGACTCGGTAAAGATCTCGACACGATTATTGATAGCGGTAACTGCGGCATCGACCCAACTACCGTTGTGGATTTAACCGGCGATTTTCCCGTGGTTCTGCGTCAGGGCAAGGGTGATGTTACCGACTTTGCTTAAGTCGTTGCGTTGGTATCTTTAGTTGTGAGCTTAACTCTATAATAAACCCTATGCCCTTTGATCTTGCCCAAATTCTCCAGGCCATCTCGGTGGCTGCTATTCCTGTTCTTTTTGCGATTACCCTCCATGAGGTTGCTCATGGCTGGGTGGCGCGCTCTTGCGGTGATCGAACGGCCGACATGCTGGGGCGTTTGTCGCTGAACCCGTTAAAACATGTGGACCCGGTGGGGACGGTGCT
This sequence comes from Gammaproteobacteria bacterium, assembly GCA_029245525.1. Classification (GTDB taxonomy): domain Bacteria; phylum Pseudomonadota; class Gammaproteobacteria; order Steroidobacterales; genus JABIQA01. Next base: position 17,048 of record JAQWPD010000083.1, read on the forward strand.
GGTGCCCACGCTCACCCTGCTGTTTACCGGTTTTGTATTCGGCTGGGCCAAGCCTGTGCCGGTTAACTTCAATGCATTGCGGCGCCCCAAGCAGGACATGATTTTGGTGGCTATTGCGGGTCCGCTCAGCAATCTGGTCATGGCGCTTTTCTGGGCGCTGGTGTTAAAAGCATCGCTGCTGGCGGGAGCAGCGCCCGATAGCAGCGCGTACTTCTTTTATCGCATGGCCGAGATAGGCGTATTTTTCAATGTCTTACTGGCTGTATTTAATTTTTTGCCGATACCGCCATTGGATGGTGGCAGGGTGCTGCGTGGCCTGGTGAGCGAGCCGATCGGAAAACTTCTCGATAGATTAGAGCCATTCGGGCTTATAATTGTCGTAGGCTTATTGTACATGGGCTGGTTATGGGCTCTGGTTGAACCTTTAATGGCAGTAATTAAATCGCTCATCTTATCTGTGGTTGGGCTATAAAGCGGTGAGACATGACTGAAGCGGATAAACAAGCCGGTCCAGAGTTAACAGTGGTGCAATCCTCGGCGGAGCGAAAAGCGGCGATGCTTGCGGCGCAGCATCCGACAGGCGCTGTAAGGCCTGAGCAGGCAGAAATGCCTTTTGCCGTGGTTGAGGGCGAGGCGTACACCCGGCTGCCGCAGGATCTTTATATTCCTCCCCAGGCTCTGGAGGTTTTTCTCGAAGCATTTGCCGGTCCCCTGGATTTGCTGTTGTATCTGATTCGTCGGCAAAACATGGATATTCTTGATATCCCCATTGCCCAGATTACCGAACAGTATGTCGAGTACATTGACCTTATGAACGAGCTTCAGCTTGATCTGGTGGGCGAGTATTTGCTAATGGCAGCAATGCTGGCGGAAATCAAATCAAGAATGCTGTTGCCGAGGTCCAAAGAGGTCGATGAAGACGACGAGGATGATCCACGTGCCGAGTTGGTGCGTCGTCTGCTTGAATATGAGCGATACAAAGGTGCCACTGATCAGCTTGATGGCATGCCGCGACTTGAGCGTGATATTTTTCCGGCAGCCATCGATCCCGGCAAGAGAGAGATTGTTGAGCAGTTGCCGGATGCCACCCTCAATGAGTTGTTGGTGGCATTTCGTGACGTGTTATCGCGGGCCAAGTTTAATGCGCACCATCATGTTCAGGCTGAACAGCTTTCTGTTCGTGATCGTATGACGGATGTCCTCGGGCGCGTTAGTTCGACCGACTTTATTGAGTTCACCCGTTTGTTTGATGCGACTGAAGGCCGCATGGGCGCTACCGTCACTCTATTGGCTTTGCTGGAGTTATTGAAGGCCGGGATTATTGAGGTGGTTCAGCCTGAGTCGTTCTCACCGATTCATGTGCGTGCTACCGGCAGTGCAAAGCAGATTTCTGCGGAGCAGGCAGAACAAGCCGACTCTTATTCCTAACCTACAGACCGAAAAAGGCGACATGGAAACTAAGCAACTTAAAAATATTATTGAAGCTGCGCTGCTGGCAAGCGGCGAGCCGTTGTCTCTCGATGCTTTGCTGGCCCTATTCGGCAAAGACAATGAGATGTCCAAAGATGACGTCCGTGCGGTGATAAAAGATTTGCAGGAAGAGTACGAAGATCGCGGTATCCAGTTACTGGAAGTGGCGAGCGGGTATCGTATTCAGGTGTCTGATGCGATGTCACCGTGGCTGCAGAAGCTGTGGGAAGGTCGTCCGCCGCGATTCTCCCGAGCATTGATGGAAACCCTCGCTATTACTGCGTATCGTCAGCCGTTAACGCGTGGCGACATAGAAGATATACGCGGTGTTGCGGTAAGCACCAACATTATTCGCAATCTGCTTGATCGCGGTTGGTTGCGTCCGGTGGGGCAGCGTGATGTTCCTGGTCGCCCGACCTTGTACGCTACCACCAAAACATTCCTTGACTATTTTGGTCTTAAGAAGCTTGAAGACCTGCCGCCATTGGCTGATTTGCAGGAGCTCGATCCGTTAAATGTGCAGCTTGAGCTCAATGTCCCGGTTGAAGAACGGGTCTTGCAGGAAGGTGCATCACCCGGTGCGCACTTGTTGGGGCCGGCCGAGGTCAATGAGCTGCCCGAAGAGCCGGCATCAGTCACATCGTTAGACGATAAGCGCAAAGAGCGCGATGGGCATCAAGCGCCTTTGGAAAATGCTGAATATGAGGTGGAAGCTGAAGGCGTAAGCACTGAAGATCAGCCACAACAAGATGCAGCCGAAGAGCTTAATATTAATGCTAAGAGGGACGAAGACATTGTGTTTGCGGAACTCGAAGCCGATGCTGAATATGAGGCCGACGAGCAGGGGTCTGCTGATGTCGTCCCGCTTAAGTCCTGATCGCTTATGCCAGAACAGCGCTTACAGAAATGGCTGGCAAATGCCGGGCATGGGTCGAGGCGTCAGCTCGAAGAGCTGATTAAGGCCGGCCGTATTAGCGTTGACGGTGAGGTTGCTGAACTTGGCTGCAAGGTTACCGGTGACGAGCGCATTGTTCTCGATGGCAGGCCTCTCCGCTCGGCTAAAGGTCAGCGCATTGAGCGCACTATTATGTACTTTAAACCGCCGGGTGAAATCTGCACCCGGTCGGACCCTGAGAAGCGCCGGACTATTTTTGACTCGCTGCCGCGTGTGAGTGGCGCACGCTGGGTCAGTATTGGTCGGCTTGACGCAGCCACATCTGGCTTGCTGCTGCTAACCACCGATGGGGAGCTGGCAAACCGCTTGATGCATCCTGGCAGCCAGGTTTCGCGCGAGTACGTGGTGCGCGTGCTGGGCGATCCCACCGATGAGGAGATTCGTCAGCTGCAAGAAGGGGTTGAGCTGGATGACGGCATGGCGCGGTTCGAGAGCGTGCACTTTACCCGCGGCGAAGGTTCTAACCGCTGGTACCGGGTGCTGTTGAGAGAAGGCCGAAACCGCATTGTTCGGCGATTATGGAATCACTTTGGTTACGATGTGAGCCGGCTAATGCGGATCAGTTATGGTCCTATTTTGCTGCCGCGTGGCTTGGGCCGTGGCAAATTCCGTGATTTGACATCGTCCGAGATTGCCAGTCTTAAGAAGTGCATTAAAGCAAATTAAAACAAATACTTATAATTTAAACCTAAAGTGTTTTTTTGTCTGGCTGCGTGCCTAGGATTGGCAGTTAATGCTCGCACCGTTCACTGCCTTGCTGTCCGGCCCCATGAGAAACAAATACGGGCTCATTATTTCCTCAGCGGTTTTAACACTGAGCGGGTCTTCACCGGGGTAGGCCGCAGCACGCATATTGGTTCGGGTTGCGCCCGGATTAATGCTGTTCGTCCTTACGGGGGTGTTTTCGAGTTCATCGGCAAGCACTTGCATCAAGCCTTCGGTGGCAAACTTCGATACGGCATAGGCACCCCAGAAAGCTCGTCCTTTGCGACCGACTCCGCTGGATGTGAATATCAACGAGGCATCGCTTGATTTTTTCAATAATGGCAACAACGTGCGGGTGAGCACAAACTGGGCATTGACGTTGATGTGCATCACTTCCATAAAGCTGCCCACCGGAAACTGCTCGATAGGGGCTCTGTGCCCAAGCATGCCAGCGTTGTTAAGCAGTCCATCAAGTTGACCAAACTCTTGTTCGACCTGAATCCCTAGGCTCTCATAACTGTCCGCAATGGCTGTTTTGAAATCGAGGATAGCAATGCTTGGACGCGGACCGCCGTCGTTGATGATTTGGTCGTAAACACGCTCCAGTTTGACCTGAGTGCGCCCAACCAGAAGCACTGTGGCGCCATGAGAGGCATAGGCCAGGGCTGCGGCACGGCCGATACCATCACCGGCACCGGTCACCATAATCACGCGGTCTTTTAGAATGTCTGTGGGCGCTTGGTAGCTTTGTGCCTGGGCATTAAGTGGGTCGGTCATGATTTCTTTCGATTAGGAGTTGTCGCCGTCGCTGGGCTCGGGAGTTGGTCGAGTATTCTGTCAATCATTGGTGGTTCGTTGGGCTTATTATAGTGATTTACAGATTGATAATCAGGTCGAACAGTTCGCCAGGGTGAGCGACCTGATAGTCGGCCTGCCAGGCTGCCGGGTTGTCTTCCGGCAGGATATAGCCGTAAACGGCTGCAGCGGTCTTTACGCCGGCATTTCGTCCGGCCTGTATGTCGCGCTCAGCGTCGCCAACGTACAGCGTGTTTGCAGCAACAAGTCCAGCCTGCTGCATGCCAAGCAGCACGGGTTCCGGCTGTGGCTTGCGCTGTGGCAATGTGTCGCCACTGACAACACAAGCGCTGCGCTCGTGCAGGTTTAAGGCCTTAAGCAGCGGGTCGGTTAGGAATGCCGGCTTGTTGGTAACCACACCCCAACGAATCGCGGACGCTTCTAGCGCACTCAGCAGTGCTTCCATGCCGTCAAACAGAACGGTCTCAGACGATAGGTTGGCAGCGTATATATCCAGGTACTCAGGCACCAGCGCTGCAATTTCATCTTCATCCAGATAGGGCAGGGCACCCCTCAATAAGCCTGTGGCACCCATCGACACATAGTCGCGGGCAAACTCGTAGTCCGGAGCAGCAACCCCGAGACGATTGCAGATAGGGGTGAGTGCAGCAACCATATCGGGCGCGGTGTCGAGCAGGGTGCCATCGAGGTCGAGCAGCACCCCTTTAGGGGCTTGCATGGCGCTCATTCAGGAAGCCTGAAATGCGCTAGATAATTAATATCAATATCCGCCGCAAGCGCGAAGGTTTTGCTGAGTGGCTTGTAGGTAATGCCAGTGATGTCTTGCAGTTGCGCTCCGGCCGACTGTGCCCAGCGATTCATTTCTGAGGGCTTGATGAAGCGTTCAAAGTCATGTGTGCCTTTTGGTACGAGACCAAGCAGGTATTCGGCGCCCACAATCGCACCCATAAATGATTTGATGTTGCGATTAAGCGTGGACAGCACCAGATGACCTCCAGGCTTTAGCATGGCAACGCAATCTCTGATGAGCTCAGCCGGCTCCGGCACATGTTCGAGCACTTCGAGGCAGGTGACGACATCGAAATGATCGGGATGGCTCAGTTTTAACTCCGCGGCTTCGATCAGTTGGTAGTCGATGCGGTAACCGCTCTCAAGCAGATGCAGGCGGGCAACTTCGAGTGAATCGGGTGCAAGATCAATTCCGGTTACCTGCGCTTGGAGGGCGGCCATGCCCTCGGTTAATAAGCCACCGCCGCACCCAACATCAAGCACAATTTTGCCTGCTAGGCTGGTGCGTTCATTAATATAGTTGACCCGCAGTGGATTGATTTGATGCAGCGGTTTGAACTCACTTTTTTCATCCCACCAGCGACTGGCGAGCTCATTGAATTTGTTGATCTCGGCCGGGTCGAGGTTCTGATTGATATTCTGGGTATGGTCATTCATAAGGGCATTGAGGTTTCCACGTTGGTTAGGCTAGAGCTTGTGAGCAATGCGTGCGTGCCAGGCTTTGGATTGCTTGAGTATGGCCGTCTCGTCCAGCGTTGTCAGCTTGCGCCGGGTCAGCAGCGGCTTGCCGGCCACCCAGACATCGGATACTTGGTCGCGACCAGCGGCATAGATTATTTGCGAGATGGGGTTATAGACCGGCTGAGTTGCCGGCTCATTAAGGTCTATGCAGATCATGTCGGCAATTTTGCCCGGCTCGAGAGATCCGAGTTCGGCATCCATGCCCAATGCCTTGGCACCGTTGATCGTCCCCATTGCGAGAATCTGCTCAGCCGGCATAGCCGTGGCATCGCCACTGCTGCCTTTAGCCAGTAATGCGGCTGTGCGCATTTCACTCATCATATCGAGGTCATTGTTGCTGGCCGCACCATCAGTTCCGATTGCGACGTTGACGCCGGCCTCAGTGAGTGTGGTGATTGGGCAAATACCGCTCGCGAGCTTGAGGTTTGATTCGGGGCAGTGAACAACAGTAGCGCCGGCTTTTGCCAGCTCAGCAACTTCTGTGGAGTTGAGTTGCGTCATGTGCACGGCCTGAAGATGCGAGTTGAGCAAGCCAGCTGTGGCAGTCCGTTGCAGGGGCCTGAAGCCATGTTTGTCCATCGACTCCCTGACTTCGTCAGCCGTTTCTGCAATATGCATGTGCACGTGCTTGTCGAGTTCGTCGGCCAGCACTGCAAGATGCCGCATGTGTTCCTCAGAAACCAGATAAGGCGAGTGGGGGGCGAATACGGTGCTGATGAGGGAGTGGTCGCGGAATTTGTCTGCAACTGCCACGCCCTTGCTCAGATACTCGTCAAAATCGTTTGCCCAGATGCTGGGTATATCGAGCACGATCAGCCCAATGCTCGCGCGGATACCGGTCTCTGAGGCAATGCGGGCGACTTCATCCGGAAAAAAGTACATGTCATTGAAACAGGTTGTGCCGCTTTTAAGCATCTCGGCAATTGCGAGCTGCGTGCCATCGCGGACAAACGCGGGGCTCACCCATTCGGCCTCGGCTGGCCAGATATGCTCGGACAGCCATTGCTGCAAAGGCAGATCGTCGGCATAGCCGCGCAATAAGCTCATTGCTGAGTGCGTGTGGGCGTTGATGAAGCCAGGCAGCAAAACGTGTTCCGGGCGCTCAATAACGTCGGCATCCGGCGCAATGGCCCGGGCTTCTTGTGGCGAGCAGATGCTGTTGATGCGCCCATTTCGAATGACAACCGCTTGATTTTCAAGAACCTTGCCGAGAGGCTGCATTGGGATAATCCAGCGAGGCAGTACGATGATGTCGGAGCGTGGCATAGCTGTTCCAGCTGATGGGTGAGACTGTGGGTGAGGTTTTTTTTCGCGGTTATTACTCGCGTCTTACCCGATAATGCCTGATTGACGCTGAGGGTGAAATATCAGTCCTGACCGGCGATCAATTTAGGCGGCTTTTTACCCCCGTCTTTACGCGATTTTATTTGGGCTTTTGCTGCGGTTTACTGGGATGCTGTGATACCATATCGCCTTTGTTTTGTAGTGATTCCAGCGTTTTTTTTGGGCCCAGTGCAGAACCGATCAATAGCTCGAAAAATCAAGGCAGGAAGCTCGATTATCCGTAGTCCGAATTTCCGGTTTTTATCCATTTTCAACTCAGTGAAAAGTCGCATTGCCAATGTCTGATCTGGCCCCACAAATATTCCCCGTAAACCTCGAAGACGAGATGCGCCAGTCCTATCTCGATTACGCCATGAGCGTAATCGTGGGGCGAGCGCTGCCAGATGTCCGCGATGGTTTGAAACCCGTTCATCGCCGAGTGCTGCACGCTATGCGTGTGCTTGGAAACGATTACAACAAGCCGTACAAAAAATCGGCTCGTGTGGTTGGTGATGTTATTGGTAAGTACCACCCGCATGGCGACTCAGCGGTTTATGACACTATCGTTCGCATGGCGCAGCCATTTTCTCTGCGGTACTTGCTGGTAGATGGCCAGGGTAACTTCGGCTCAGTTGACGGCGATGCTCCGGCGGCTATGCGTTATACCGAAGTGCGTATGACCAAAATGGCCAGTGAGCTGTTGGCTGACCTCGATAAAGAGACCGTCGATTTTGCGGAAAACTATGACGGGTCTGAGACAGAGCCCACCGTAATGCCTACGCGTGTGCCCAACCTTCTCATTAATGGTTCGTCTGGCATTGCCGTTGGTATGGCCACCAATAGTCCGCCGCACAGTCTTAATGAGGTTATTGATGCCACCTTGTTAGTGATGGATGAGCCGGATGCCACCGTTATTCAGCTGATGGAAAAAATTCCGGGCCCGGATTTCCCAACTGCCGGCATTATTAATGGCACTCAAGGTATCTTTCAGGCTTACACCACGGGCCGGGGCCGTGTGCATATTCGTGCTCGCCATCATATTGAAGATATCGATGGCAAGGGCAAAGAGGCTATTGTCGTTACTGAATTGCCTTACCAGGTGAATAAGGCCCGCTTGATCGAGAAAATTGCTGATTTGGTTCGTGATAAGAAGATTGAGGGTATTACCGAGTTGCGCGATGAGTCCGATAAAGACGGGCTGCGCGTTGTTATTGAGTTGCGCCGTGACATGCTGCCTGAGGTTGTGATGAACAATCTCTATAAGCAGACCTCTTTGCAGACGGTGTTCGGTATCAACATGGTGGCACTGCGTGATGGCCAGCCACGACTTTTGAACCTAAAAGAAATTATCGAAGCGTTTATTAGGCACCGTCGTGAGGTGGTAACCCGTCGTACTGTGTTTGAGCTGCGTAAAGCCCGCGATCGTGCGCATATCCTTGAAGGGCAGGCCGTTGCGCTGAAGAACATAGATCCGGTCATTGCGTTGATCAAAGCGTCGCCAACGCCTGCGGAGGCGCGCGAGGCCCTAATGAGCACTACTTGGGAGCCGGGCGACGTGGTCGGCATGCTCGAACGCGCCGGTGGCGTAAACACCCGCCCCGACAGTCTTGAGGGTGAAGTGGGCTTGATCGAGGGCGCTTACCGTTTATCCGAGGTGCAGGCTCAGGCGATTCTGGAGTTGCGTCTGAACCGTTTGACTGGCCTCGAGCGCGATAAAATTATCAGTGAATACAAAGAGATCTTGGAGAAAATTAAAGATTTTATTGATATTTTGGAGGATCCCGATCGCTTGGTTGAGGTGATCCGTCAGGAGTTGGCTGAAATCCGCGAAGCCTATGGCGATGAGCGGCGCACAGAAATTCTTGAAGACTACAGTGATGTGACGATTGAAGATCTCATTCCTAAGGAAGATTTGGTCGTTACGCTGTCACATGGTGGCTATGCCAAGTCGCAGGGTCTGGATACCTACCAGGCGCAAAAACGTGGCGGGCGTGGGCGCTCGGCCACGAAAATGAAAGATGAAGATTTTATCGATAAGCTGTTTGTGGCGAACAGTCATGACACGCTGTTGTGTTTCTCAAGCCTGGGTAAGGTCTATTGGTTGAAGGTTTATCAGGTGCCGCGAGCGAGTCGTGGTTCACGCGGCAAGCCGATTGTGAATCTGCTGCCATTGCAGCCGGAAGAGCGTATTAATGCTGTGTTGCCGGTTACAGGCTTTGATGACAAGCACTATGTGTTCATGGCAACGAGTCGTGGGACGGTTAAGAAAACCACTTTAGAAGCGTTTTCCCGCCCCCGCACCAATGGCATTATTGCGGTTGATTTGCGCGATGGCGATAAGCTCGTCGATGTAGCCATTACCAATGGCGAAAACGAAATTATGCTGTATGCCAGCTCCGGCAAGGCAATTCGATTTAATGAATCGGACGTCCGTGTGATGGGACGTGGCGCTACAGGTGTTCGTGGTATCAAGATCGCTGCCGATCACGAAGTCATAGCACTTATTATTATTGGTGATGGCGATATTCTGACTGTATCAGAGCACGGTTACGGCAAGCGCACGCCGGGCGATGAGTTTTCGACTCAGGGCCGCGGTGGTCAGGGCGTCATTGCGATTCAGACCAGTGAGCGCAACGGGCGCATGGTCAGTGCTTGTCAGGTCAACAATGAAGATGAAGTAATGCTGATTAGTTCGGCGGGTACGCTGGTGAGGACGCCCGTCGGCGATATTTCCGTTCAGGGGCGCAATACTCAGGGTGTTCGTCTAATTAGAATGTCGGACGACGAGCGCCTGGTTGGTCTTGATCGTATCGTCACATTACCGGGTGATGACGAAGAGTCTGAAGGGGTTGCTGAAGAAGAATAGCCTGCGGCATAGGTGCTGCCGGTGCTGAGGTGCTTCTTAAGCGTAATAAACCAACAATAAAATATTGAGCGGTGGGTGGCCCGTTTTATGCTGCTGCTTATTTAGAAAGTAAACTTAAAGTATTCCGGCAAATGTTTTAGTTAGCCACCGGAAGTAAACGCACTCTTAGTGATGGAATGTAAACAATAATGTCTCGTGTATTTAATTTTAGTGCCGGCCCGGCCGCGCTTCCGTTGGAAGTGCTTGAAGAAGCAAAAGCATCATTAACAGACCTTGATGGATCGGGTATGTCGGTGATGGAAATCAGTCACCGGAGCAAGGCGTTCGATGCTATAGCAACTGAAGCTGAAGCTGATCTGCGTGAATTGATGGGTATTTCCGATGCGTATTCGGTGTTGTTTTTGCAAGGCGGTGCGACCCAGCAGTTTGCATTGTTGCCCATGAACCTGTGTGCCCCCGGACAATCAGCGGACTATTTGGTTACCGGCAGTTGGTCAAAAAAGGCATATAAAACAGCGGCTAGCGTGATTGAGCCTAATCTTGTGGCCGATGCTGCTGCATCGTCTTATACCGATGTGCCGCCCCTGTCTGAGTGGAAGCTCAGCCCCGATGCCGCCTATTTTCATATGTGTCAGAACGAAACCATTGGTGGTGTGGAATTCCATGAGTTGCCAGACACCGGTAAGGTGCCGATTGTCTGTGACATGTCATCAACTATTTTGTCGCGTCCTATTGATGTTAACCGTTTCGCCGTCATTTACGCCGGTGCACAGAAGAACATCGGTCCTGCGGGTCTGACCATTATCATCGCCCGTAAAGACCTCATTGAGAAGGGGGGTGAAAACCTTCCGCCGATACTTCGTTATCAGAACCAGGCAGCAGCAGGCTCAATGTCGAACACACCGCCAACCTTTGCATGGTATCTCTCCGGTCTCGTGTTTAAGTGGATTAAGCGCCAGGGTGGTTTGCAGGCGATGGGCGAGCTGAATAAGCGAAAATCAAATTTGCTGTACAGCGCTATCGACGGATCAGATTTTTACTCAAACCCGGTGGCACTGCCTTACCGTTCATGGATGAATATTCCCTTTACGCTGGCGAAGCCCGAGCTTGACGGTCAATTTCTTGCCGAAGCAGAAAAGGTTGGCCTTATGAATCTCAAAGGTCATCGTTCTGTTGGTGGTATGCGCGCGAGTATTTACAATGCTGTTTCTGAAGAAGCGGTGCAGGCGCTAGTAGACTTCATGGCGGAGTTTGAAAAGCGCAACGCTTAAACAGTCAGCTTATTTTTTGACAACGGCCAGGCGCATTTACGGTCGATTTTTACCCTTTTAATATATTTGGCAGGTAGTCATGTACAAAGTACGTTCACTTAATAATATTTCCCCAGAAGGCCTTAAATTATTGCCTTCTGATCAGTACAGCGTTGGTGAGAAAGTTGAGTCTCCCGATGCCATTATTTTGCGTTCGTATAAAATGCACGGAGAGTCATGGTCCAGCAGCATTAAAGCTATCGCCCGCGCCGGTGCGGGTGTAAATAATATTCCTGTTGATGAATTTACCAAGCGCGGTGTGCCGGTATTTAATGCGCCGGGTGCCAATGCTAATGCGGTAAAAGAGCTGGTCATTAGCGGTATGCTGCTGGCCGCGCGCAACTTGTGCCAAGCCTACGGTTATACGCAATCTCTGCAAGGTGAGGGCGATGCGCTGAATAAGCAGGTCGAAGCCGGCAAAAAGAAGTTCGTTGGCTATGAGCTGCCCGGTCGCACCTTAGGTGTTATTGGGCTGGGCGCTATTGGTGTTCAGGTGGCTAATGCTGCTCATTCACTGGGCATGAATGTTATTGGTTTTGATAACCACATTACTGTTTCTCGTGCATGGCAGTTGTCGGCAGGTGTAGAGCAGGCTCGCAGTCTGGAAGATCTGTTCAGCCGCTCAGATATGGTGACGCTGCATGTGCCATTGCTTGAAGATACGAAGCATCTGGTGAATGCGAAACGCATTGCCATGATGAAACAAAATGGTGTTGTGCTTAATTTTGCTCGTGGCGGAATCGTTGACGATGCTGCAGTGCTGGAAAGCCTGAAAGCAGGCCATCTCGGTCGTTATGTTTCCGACTTCCCGTCACGCGAATTGTTGGGCAACGATCAGGTTATCGCTTTGCCACATCTTGGTGCGTCAACCGAAGAGGCTGAAACTAACTGCGCAATAATGGTCGCGCAGAATATGCGTGATTATATTGAGCATGGCATTATACGTTTCTCAGTGAATTTTCCTGATGCCGATATGCCGCGCACTAGCGGCAGCCGCATCACGATTGCGAACCAGAATAAGCCAAACATGGTGGCGCAGATTTCGACCTGCTTGGCGTCTGCCGGGCTTAATGTTGATGATCTATTGAATAAGTCACGCGGCGATGTCGCTTACACCATCGTCGATCTTGATGGCCCGGTGCCGGCTGAAACTATTGCCGCTATCGGCGCTATTGAAGGTGTTATCAATGTGCGTTGCCTTGGGCAGGGCGACTAAGTTGTTCGCCAATTTTTGAGGGTCCGTCATGTCAGACTCAAAAGATTCAATATCGGAAGACCTGAGCGCTATTCGCAATCAGATTGATGAAGTCGATATCCAGTTAGCTTCATTAATTAGCAAACGGGCCTCGTTGGCGAAACAAATTGGAGATGCCAAACACAGTGATGCCGGCAGCGGTGTTGTTGAGTTTTATCGTCCGGAACGTGAGGCGCAGGTGCTGCGTGCTGTTGCCGAGCGCAATGAGGGGCCGCTTGAGAATGACGAAATGGTTCGCTTATTCCGTGAAATCATGTCGGCGTGTCGGGCTTATGAAGAACCTCTGAAAGTGGGTTACCTTGGGCCCGAAGGCACATTCACACAGTCTGCTGTATTCAAGCATTTTGGCCATTCAGTCGGCCCTCTGCCGCTGGCCACTATTGAAGATGTGTTTCATGAGGTTGAGAACGGTGCTGCCCGTTTCGGCATTGTGCCAATAGAGAACTCCAGCGCAGGCATGGTAAATCACACTCTGGATATGTTTCTGGCTTCGTCGCTGAGTATCTGTGGTGAGGTTGAGATGCGTATTCGTCAGCATTTACTGGGCAAAATGGGAGATCCGAAAGACGTGCTGCGGGTGTGCGCACATCCGCAGGCTTTGGCTCAGTGCAGAGCTTGGCTGGCCGAGTCGCTGCCCAATGCAGAACAGATTCCTTGCAGCAGCAATGCCGAAGGTGCGAAACGAGCGGAGAGCGAGGTGGGCACCGCCGCTATTGCCGGTGATTCAGCTGCCGATGTGTATGGGTTAAACGTGCTGGTGTCGAACATCGAAGACAGTCGCGACAACACCACACGATTTCTTGTTATTGGTCATCGTATCCCTCCTGCGAGTGGCGACGATAAAACCACGTTAATTATTTCTGCATCCAATACTGACGATGCAGGGTCGCTGCATAAAATGCTAAAGCCATTTGCTGCGAAGAATATAAATATGACCCGCATCGAGTCGCGTCCTTCGCATCAGCGCAAGTGGCATTACGTCTTTTTTATTGATATCGATGGTCATACCGATGACGCTAACGTGCGCGAAGCGCTGGCGAAGCTCGAGGCCAGCGCACAACTCTTTCGGGTGCTTGGATCCTACCCGAAAGCCATTCTTTAGATCGCACCCGATAGTTCATCGCGGTGCCTGATGCCAATAAACATTTTCCATTAAATTATGCCGCACCCGCGGTACGGGGTTTGCAGCCGTATGTTCCAGGCAAACCGCTGGATGAGCTTGAGCGTGAATACGGAATTCGCAATGCCGTTAAATTGGCGTCCAACGAGAATCCGGCGGGACCTTCGCCTAGGGTTTTTCAGGCTATTGAAGCGGCTGCAAAAACCATCAATCGTTACCCTGATGGTGCTGGCTTTCAGCTGAAAAAATCGCTTGCAGTGCATCTTGGTGTAGAGCAAGAGCAGCTGACTTTGGGTAATGGCTCCAACGACATTCTGGTGTTGCTGGCAGAGGTCTTTTTAACCGCTGCCACTAATGCGGTGTTTTCTGAATATGCTTTTGTTGTCTATCCGCTAGCCGTGCAGGCTACCAGCGCCGAAGCGCGAGTGGTTCCCGCTAACAAAACAAATCATCCGCAAGCTCTGGGTCATGATCTTAATGCTATGTTGGCTGCGATTGATGAGTCGACTCGTTTGGTGTTTATTGCCAATCCGAATAATCCAACCGGAACCTGGCTGGAGCCCGACGCGCTTTATGCATTTCTAAAAAAGGTGCCATCCACCACAGTGGTGGTGCTGGATGAGGCTTATTGCGAGTATAGTGGGGCGGGCCATGGGTCATTGGCGTGGCTGAGTGAATTTCCGAACTTGGTCGTCACCCGAACCTTTTCTAAGATCTACGGTTTGGCAGGATTGCGTATTGGCTATGCTATCAGCAGCCCGGAGTTGGCAGAATTGCTTAACCGCATTCGCCAGCCGTTCAATATTAATAGCATTGCATTAGCCGCGGCAGAGGCGGCGTTGGTGGATCAGAGTTATATTGAGGCCTGTCGTAAAGCGAACTCGGAGGCGTTGGCATTTCTGACGGAGGGCGTGACATCGATAGCCGGTGTGCGGGTTATTCCATCGCGGGGGAACTTTGTGCTCGTTGATCTAGGGCGACCTGCACTGCCGGTGTACGAGGCATTGTTGCATGCCGGCGTCATAGTTCGTCCGGTGGGTAACTATGGGCTGCCAAATCATTTGCGGGTTACCGCTGGAAGCGTTGTTGAGAATACAGCGTTTTTGACGGCGCTTTCCGCGGCGCTTGTTCGCGTGATTTAAGAGGAGCTTTGCGTGAGTCAAAATGCACAGGCATTTGTGGTTAGCCCCGGCAATAGTTTGTCCGGTGAAGTGACTGTAGCAGGTGATAAGTCGATCTCTCATCGGGCCATAATGTTTGGTGCCATTGCTCTTGGTGTGACCCGGGTGCGCGGGTTTCTGCCTGGCGAAGATTGTTTGGCAACCCTCTCGGCAATGCAGTCGATGGGGGTTCGTATTGAACGCCCGGCTGACACCGAGGTTGTTATCCACGGTGTCGGTATGCATGGCCTGCAGGCACCGGCCTCAGCAATTGATCTGGGTAATTCGGGTACAGCCATGCGACTAATGATGGGTTTGTTAGCGCCGCAGTCATTTCCGGTTGAGCTTGTGGGGGATGCGTCCTTATGCAGTCGTCCGATGGAGCGTGTGGCTAAGCCCCTGCGCAGTATGGGCGCGAGTATCGAAACAACCGGTGGTAAGCCGCCTCTGCGCCTCGCTGGTAAGGCCGGCCTCACAGGTATTGAGTATGTGAGCCCCATAGCCAGCGCTCAGGTGAAGTCCGCAATCCTACTTGCTGGCTTGTACGCCGAAGGGGAGACCGCGGTCGTTGAGCCTGCCATCACTCGAGACCACACCGAACGAATGCTTGCCGCATTTGGGGTAAACATTGATGTTTCGGGTTTGCGCTCGGCGGTGCAGGGCGGTGCCGAACTTCGGGCTGTCGATGTCGATGTTCCCGCGGATATTTCTTCGGCGACATTTCCGCTGGCTGCAGCGTGCATCTCGGCAACGGGTCCGGTGGTGATTCATGATGTTGGTATTAATCCGAGTCGCACCGGTATTCTCGATATTCTAAGTTTGATGGGTGCCGATATTCGTCTGAGCGGGCATCGCCAGATTGGCGGTGAGCCTGTTGCAAGGCTAACCGTAGTGCCTGCAGCTTTGAAAGGGGTTGAGATACCGCGGCACTTGGTGCCGCTAGCCATAGATGAATTTCCAGTGGTGTTTGCCTTAGCCGCGGTTGCACAGGGCAGCACTGTAATTAGTGGCGCCGAAGAATTACGTGCAAAAGAAAGCGATCGGATTGCTGCAATGGTTAATGGGCTGCGCGAACTCGGTGTTGCTGTTGAAGAGTTTCCCGACGGTGCCCGTATTACCGGCGGTGCGGTGCAAGCAGGTGTGGTTGACAGCCTTGGCGATCATCGCATTGCGATGGCCTTTGCGGTGTTGGCGGCAGTGGCAGAGGGACCGGTAAAAATCCTCAATACGGCTAATGTAGCTACGTCTTTTCCTGGCTTTATCGCCTGCATGAATTCGCTTGGGCTTTGCATCGAAGTCGCAGATACAGCGGGGAGTGCCCGATGAGTTCTGTGCCTGTGATTGCGATTGATGGCCCCGGTGGTGCCGGAAAGGGCACGATCGCCAAGGCGGTGGCTCAGCAGTTGGGCTGGCACTTATTAGACAGTGGTGCCTTGTACCGTTTAGTCGCCCTTGCCGCGATTCGATGCGGTGTGGCTTGGGATGATGCGCAGGGTCTGGCAGCTTTGGCGCGGAATCTTGATGTCCGCTTTGATTTTGATGCCGCCGAAGGTGGAATTCTAATGTCGAATGAAGACGTTAGCGAACTCATCCGGGAGGCTGAGTGTTCGCGTGGCGCCTCATTTGTCGCCGCATTACCGGCGGTTCGGGGCGCCTTAATCCAGCGCCAGCGGGACTTTCAGGCAGCTCCGGGCCTGGTCGCAGACGGCCGCGATATGGGGTCGGTTGTTTTTCCCGAGGCGGCGCTCAAAATCTTTCTCACTGCCACAATCGAGGAACGTGCTCTTCGGCGCTATAAGCAGTTGAAAGACAAAGGAATGGATGCTAATCTGCGCGACCTTTCCAGCGAGTTGGAAGAACGTGACAGGCGCGACAGTGAGCGAGAGGTTGCTCCACTCAAACCTGCCCCCGATTCCAGATTGTTGGATACGACTGGCCTGAGTATTTCTGATGTTGTTCAAACGGTGCTGAGTTGGGTGGCCGAAGCCTACCCCGCAAATCCCTAAATAACTCAGGCTTTGGTGCGTACCGCGTTGTTGCTGGTGCGTTTTTCATTAACATGTTCATCAGCAATTTCGCAGATGAATACAATCTGGCCTGCCGAAAGGCAGTGAAATATAAACATGAGTGAAAGTTTTTCAGAGTTATTCGAGCAAAGTCTCGCTAACCAAGATATTAAATCCGGCATCATTATTACCGGTCAAGTCATCGAGATTTCTAACGACGTTGTTATTGTCAGCGCCGGCCTGAAATCAGAGGCTGTTATTCCCAAAAGCGAATTCCGTGATGACGCCGGAGAGCTGGAGGTTGAAGTAGGCGACGACGTAGAAGTTGCCCTTGATTCTTTGGAAGACGGTACCGGCGAAACCCGTTTGTCCCGCGAGCGTGCTAAACGTGAGCGCACCTGGACAATGCTTGAAGAGGCCTACGAGGCTGGCAAGATTATCAACGGTATTATTAATGGTCGCGTTAAAGGCGGCTTTACTGTTGAAGTTGATTT
>JAQWPD010000093.1 GCA_029245525.1 Gammaproteobacteria bacterium
TCACTTGCATTCCCTCGCTCTCGAGCAAGGACTTCATCACAGCGTAAGTCCCAAAATCATACGCATGGGCAACCTTAACGGCGTTCATAGAAGCCCGCCACAGTCACATTGTAAAACGTCACAAGAGATGCTGGCCACCAAAAATAATCGCCTTAGGTCCGCAAGCGCTCATGCTCCGCTCTTCTTTAAAAAGGGCAGCGGAATACCGGTTCAGGTAATCGCAATAAGCTTGCTGCGCCATAACTCTGCTCCTATGAATTGCTCTTAAGCCAATGGCTGTTTTTAAACCGTGCTGGTCAGCTTAGCACGCAAAGAATCGGCATCATAAAGGGCTGCCAGCCAAACCATGCGCCGATGGCGGAACAGTGAACGACCGGTGATTTGCCAAAGAGCCCATCGAGGTGCGCATCAGCGTTGGTGTTGTCTGATTACAGAATCCCGATCACTATGAACGTTTCGATGCGCCATGCCGTATTAGCCGGACCAATGACAAATTCTGGAAGCATTCAGACGGGACGCCAGCACCGCTGTCTAAGGCAATCCCATAGAATCCAGCCTATTCGATCTGAACCGGCGCCGGAATCGCTAAGCTGCAACGCAGCATAAACCATCAGCCCCCTGCCCTTATTGGCCGCTGCCCTGCTGAAAACTGATTAATCAGCCCTAGAGGCTGAATCTGAGCGCAGCCGCACCACGAATAGTGTCTTGAACTGAACATTGATTAAAGGCAGCGGCTGACTCATGGTTTACGCAGAAAAACTCTCATCTCTCGGTGCTGCACTTAAACGCAGGGCTGCCCTGCTTATAGTCCTAACTGCCCTGCTCACCTCGGGTGCACTTATTGCCAGCAGGCCTGCAGATATTCAAGCCGATCCCCCTGAACGTGCCTGGGTTGTAGAAACCGCGATGATCAATAATTCAGCGCGCCAACCCAATGTAGAATTATTCGGAAAAATTGAATCTCCCGAAGATACCCAGCTGCGCGGCGGCGTTGAAGCCGAAGTGCTTAGTCTGTTGGTTAATGAAGGCGACACCGTAAGCAAAGGTCAGTTGCTGATACTTTTGGATAACAGAGATTCCATTTTGGAGCTTCGAGAACGTGAGGCAGAACTCGCAGAGATCAAAGCCCAAATACGCCTTGCATCCATGCGCTTAAAAAGCAACCAACTCGTCCTTGAAAAAGAGCAAGAGCTCCTTGCAATAACAGAAAGTCAGAGCAAACGGGCAAGCGAATTGCAAGCCGATGGCTTGCTTTCAAAATCCGATCTCGACACGTCGATGGAGTCTCTAAAACGACAGCAATTGAGCATTAATCAAGCGACCCTTGCTGTCGAAGAAAGCAAAATAAGTGCCATCCAAATTGAGGCTCAGTTGATGCGGGCATCGGCGCAGCGAGATAAGGCACAACTGGCATTCGAACGCACCAAGATCCGTGCACCTTTTGATGGAATGCTATCCGACTTCAATGTGTCTGTGGGTGATCGTATCGGTCGAGGCGACAATTTAATGCGGTTGCAAAACCCCGCGACCACTGAAGTCCGCACCCAAATACCGTCTGTCTATGCAGCCGCCCTGCGGGATGGCTTGGCCCGCGGCATACCGATGGAAGTAACGGTCAATTCTCAGGGCTCGCTGATTCCCGCCAAACTCCTCAGAATTACCGGTCAAACCAGACAGAACAGCGGCGGTGTTGACGCGTTTATTGGATTTGAAAATGCTACTGCTGTTGCTAATGATCTTCGTCTCGGCAGCACGGTAAGAGTGCTGATTGAGCTGCCGCCTGTTGAGAATGTATTTATGGTTCCAGCGGAAGCGGTGTACGGGCAGAACCGTATTTATACGGTGCAGCAATCGAGAATGAAGTCGGTTCTCGTGGAACGCGCTGGCGAGCGCGTTGATGCCGATGGAAATAACCAAGTTCTGCTGCGGAGCCCCGACGTTACCGATGGTACAGCAGTAATTTTAACCAAGTTGTCCAATGCAGCAGACGGCTTGCTCATCGAGAGCTCTAGCGATCTATCGACTGCTGAATACCCGTCGATAGCAGCGGCTAATTCTGGAGCGGCAGAAGAGTCCATTACAGAGTCCGATCAGCGGGCTGGAAACCGCTAGGGGCTAACGATGCACCAAATCATACGCAGCTTTGTCAGACACCCGATCGCGCCTAATCTAGCAATGATGGTCATGATCCTTGCCGGAATCTGGGCATCAAGTCAGCTCACCCGTCAATTGCTCCCGGCTTTCCAGCTTAATCTGATCGAAGTCTCCGTTCAGTGGCCAGGTGCCGCTGCAGAAGATGTCGAACAATCGGTAACCAACCCTATTGAAGCGGCGCTGCAAGGCCTGAATGAAATTACCAGCATCTCATCCAACTCACGACCGGGCGAATCACGAGTCACGCTCGAGTATGCCGAAAATGCTGACATGGGCAGTGCTCTCGATCAGGTCAAAGATGCAGTGTCGCTGGTGCGTAACCTGCCTGAGAATGCCGACGATGCTCAGGTTACCCAAGTTAATCGCAGCGAACCGGTCACTAAGCTTACCGTGGCGGGACCGGTGCTTTCTGAGCTGCGGACAATTGTTAAACGCTTCGAGCGTGAGATGCGTGCCATTGGCTTGAGCAGAATCACTATTACGGGGCTGCCCGAAGAAGAAATCTCTATAGAAGTATCAGCTGAGCAACTGGCAAAACTGAATCTTTCGGCTGCCGACATTGCCAGCCTGGTTAGGAGCTTTAGCCAAGATGTTCCGGCCGGTACTTTAGGGCAGTCGGATGTAGCCCGACAGCTTCGCAGTCTTGACAAAGCACGCTCGGTTGAGGACTTCAATAGTCTGCCAATCGTCGCCGATCAGAACGGCCGACTGCTTACTCTAGGCAATATTGCCACTATCAATCGACAACCCCGGCCAGACCAGACAGAAATTTTTCTTAACGGTATGCCCGCCGTAGAGATCCAGATTCGTCGCTCCGAAGATCAAGATGCCATTGATGTCGCAAAAACTATCTATAACTGGGCTGAAAGTGCACGAAATTCGGTGCCACCGAATGTTGATATTTTGTTTTATGACGAGCCGTGGCGGCTCGTCGATGAACGCATCGATTTGATGCTTAGCAACGCTCTATCTGGCCTGCTATTGGTGGGACTGGCCTTATATTTATTTTTAAATGTACGGGTGGCCTTCTGGGTTGCTGTGGGCATTCCGGTATCTGTGCTGGTGGCACTTGCGGCACTGTATCTGCTCGGCGGCACCATTAACATGATCACTTTGTTCGCAATGATTATGGCGTTTGGCATTATCGTTGATGATGCCATCATCGTTGGTGAAGAAGCGGTTACCCAGTTCCAGAATGGAGCCAGCCCGGCCAAAGCGGCAGAAAATGCAGCATTCAAGATGTTAGCTCCGGTAGCGGCTGCCTCGCTAACAACGATATGTGCATTTTTACCATTACTCACTCTTGATGGGATCGCCGGAACTATTTTGCTCCCCATTCCACTCATCGTGATCTGCGTTGTTATCGCTTCGTTTATTGAGTGCTTTATCGTACTACCAGGGCATCTTCGGCACTCGCTCGAAGGCGTAGCCACGCATAAAGTCAGCAAGTTCCGGAGGCGCTTCGATGCGGCATTCAATGCGTTTCGCGAGGTCAGATTCCGGGGGTGGCTCACGTGGTCAATTAACAACAGGCAGACCACCATCAGCATCGCCGTAGCCGCACTAATATTAGGCATTAGCTTGCTAATAGGTGGCCGTATTGGTTTCAGTTTCTTTCCGCAACCCGATGGCACAACTATCACAGCCAATGCTCGATTTGTCGCCGGGTCGCCAGAATCTCGGATTGATGACTTCCTTACCGAGGCCAAGCGCACTCTGCTCGAAGCGGAATCCGAAACCGGTGAGGACATTATTAATCTGGTGCTGACCAAACGTGGCAAGGACAGTCGCGGCCCCAAAGGCAGTCACTTAGGGCACTTAATTGTAGAAGTTCTCCCCTCGGATGAGCGAATCACCACCAATGCTGAATTCATTCGTCTATGGCGCAGCAAAGTCGACATGACTGCGGGTATGGAATCCTTTCTGATCACCAGCAGCACCGTCGGGCCTGACGGCTCGGCGATCGAGGTCCAGCTTATCGGCGATGACCCACTAATCCTCAAGAATGCCGCGCTTGAGTTCCAACAGGCTTTACAGGAATACCCAGGTGTAGGTGGCATTCGCGACGATACGACCTTTGGCAAAGAACAGTTAATTTATGAGCTAAGCCCTACGGGCAAAGCCATAGGCTTAACCGGGCAATCTCTCGGCGCACAGCTGAGATCTTCCTTTCAGGGCGAACTGGTACAAATATTCCAGGACGATGGCAGCGAGATTGAAGTGCGTGTCCGGCTAAATCAATCCGAAAGCAACTCTTTACGTGCTCTTGAATCACTGCCAATTGTTATTGGTGAATCTGATTCAGCGACACTTTCTGATGTGGCTACACTGAGCTATCAAAGAGGCTTCGATAGTCTCCGGCACAGCAACGGGTTACTCGGCGTAACAGTGGTTGCCGATGTCGACCGAAAGGTTGCTAATGCCAATCAGGTGCGCAACTCTCTCAGCCGCAATGTGCTGCCAGCAATCGCCCAAAAATATGACATTGGCTATGAGTTTGGCGGGGAAGCCAAAGATCAGGGCAGCCAACTGAGCGACCTTGCCGTGGCTCTGCCGCTTTCACTGCTGCTAATCTACATTATCGTTGCCTGGGTATTTAGCTCGTACGCTTGGCCCCTCGCGGTTATGTGTGTGATTCCATTTGGGCTCTCCGGTGCTCTGTTCGGGCACTGGATAATGGGTGTTGACCTAACGATGCTATCAATTTTCGGCATCTTTGGCTTAACCGGTATCGTAATCAACGATTCCATTATTCTTGTCATGCGCTTCAAAGAGCAACGCGAAGCCGGCATGAAGGCGGCAGATGCTGCTGTAGAAGCAGGAATAAGTCGTTTACGCGCAGTGCTGCTCACATCTATTACAACCGTAGTGGGTATTGCCCCTCTGCTGTTCGAACAAGCTACCCAGGCACAATTTCTAAAGCCAATGATTGTTTCGTTATCATTTGGCCTCATGTTCGCCACCCTAATAGTGCTTTTTCTGCTGCCGGCATTTTTGGTCAGCATTGAGAATGCAGCGATGAAAATGGGCAACGTAAGAAGTCATTTTCCAAAAAACATGATCTCAAGTGGATTAACACGATTGGTCAATGCCGGGGTCTCCGCTACAAACACAAGAAGCGCAGCAACTGCAGTCGACCCGAGCAATGCTGCTAATGGAAAAATAAAGCAAGGACGTAAATCATAATGCAAGCAGATGCAAAAGCCGCACACTTACTCGAGCAGTCGGCGGCAGAAATCAGCCAGGCTGCGTCACGTCACCTACTCGCAACAGCGCCGGATGTCGTACAACAATTTGGCAGTGATGGTAATAGTATCTGGCAGCAACATTTTGATCAGCGTGTGCTGGAATTATCGGCAGCCATAGCCACTGGTGAATCAAGGCTGTTTGCTTCGAGGGTCAGTTGGTCACGCGAAGCCATGACGGCGCGAGGACAGGACGAAGCATTCATAAAAAGTACGCTAGTGAGCCTCCGCTATGCGCTTATTGAGGTTCTAACCGACAATCTTTCCAATGATATAATTACAGTCATTGATAACGCAGAACAGGAATTGTTCGATAACAAGTGTGTATCGACTGAATCAGCGCTCGACCCCAGAAACCCTGTCGATAATATCGTGCTTCAGTACCTGCAAGCCATACTCCAAGGTAATTCACGTGAAGCCACCAGAATCGTCATTGATGAAATCGATCATCACTTGACCGCGAAAACGGCAATCCTTAACGTGCTCATGCCCGCTCAGCGGGAAATCGGTCGGCTCTGGCATCTGGGTGACGTCACAGTTGCAGAAGAGCATCAAGTGACAGCGACGACACAGCACACGATGGCGCTTATATCGCAGCAAACAAAACACCTCCCCGATAATGGATACACTGCAGTGTGTGCATCTGTAGCAGGCAATGCCCACGATCTCGGCATACGGGCGATTTCCTATCTACTGGAAATCGAAGGCTGGCGCACGATTTATTTGGGCGCCGATATTCCTGCGTACGACCTGCCTGCAGCAGTAGAGTTTTATGATGCCAATATCATTATGCTATCGCTGGGGCTCAGTTCTCAGCTGCCAAAACTGCGCGCTGCAATTGGTGCCTTAAAGCAGCACAGTCCGCGCCCTCAAATCATGGTGGGCGGTAATGCGTTTGCAGGCGTCACCGGACTGTGGCAAAAGATTGGTGCGGACGGCTACGCGCCTAATGGTGAGCAGGCGATAATACTGGCAAAAGAATTGGCCGCTCCGGTAAACCCTCTTAACTAATGCATTGCTTCGGGCTCCACCATAAAGTCAGAAGGGGTAGCTGCCGAGACCTTTTTGCGACTGCTCATTTTGAAAAAGCAATCCGTCAGAAGACGGTGATTAAGGCTGGTGTCCAGAAAATACTATTGGCTCATCACTCGGCTGCCACGGCACATATTTATTCATCACCGAAATGAACAACGGCGATGCAAGCCATGCCGTCAACCAGGCGTTTAATGTAAAATACCCGGCAGTCGCAAACCACTCTGTATCAGTGTTTACAAACTGCCGCACAAACGGCAAAACGGCAATATCGGCAGCGCCGGGATGATCCCCCGCGAGATAAGGCGACAGGGCTAAACGATGATCGAGTTCTGCCAGCCAAAGCTCACCAGCCGCACGGTACTCTTCGCGACTATGCTCTAAGTGACGGTCCGGGTATTTATAGCCATCCAAATTTCGTTTGAATTCGCCATCGTTTTGAGCCACAAGCTCCCGTAAGCCGGATGACTCTGCGGGACGCCAGCTCCCACGCTCATAGCCAGAGAGCGCCCATTGCACTATATCGAAGCTTTCCGCCAGGACCTGCCCGTCAGGGAGAACCAATACTGGCACAGTGGCTTTTGGTGAAACCTCACGCAGGGCCTGGGGCTTATCACGCAGTAGCACTTCGCGCAGTTGCACCGCAACACCAGCCTGCGCGATCGCTAACCTAGCCCTAATTGCATAAGGGCAACGACGAAATGAATACAAGATAGGCAATGCTATCGGGGAAGTCTCAGGAGTTTTAAGCATGGGTCGATGATAACAAAACCCCTGTAGAGCCTTCGTCAATTATCGCTATAATCCCGACACCCGGGCAAAAGCTCGCTGCACCCTCTCAGGCATATACACCAAGGAACTCCAGTGCAATCAATCGTCGTCGCTGCCATGTACCAGTTCGTTACTATTAAAGATCCGGTGGCACTGCAACAACCACTGCTGAGCCTGATGCAAGAGAAGCATGTTCGGGGAACGCTTTTACTGGCCTCCGAAGGAATCAATGGCACAGTAGCGGGCAGCAGGGAAAGCATCGATGCGGTGCTTCACTGGCTGCGCCATTCGTCCCGATTCCCGGGACTGTCACACAAAGAGTCCTATAGTGATGAACCACCTTTTGTTCGCAGCAAGGTAAAACTTAAGAGCGAAATCGTTACGATGGGCATAGAGGGGGTTAACCCAGCCGACGTGGTCGGCAGCTATGTAAGGCCGCAAGACTGGAATGCCTTAATCGAAGATCCCGAAGTACTGCTCATCGATACCCGCAACGACTATGAAGTACAGATCGGCACATTTAAAAATGCTGTTAACCCAAAAACCAAAACCTTTAAAGAGTTTCCCGCATTTGTAGCGACCAATCTCGATCCGGCCAAACATAAAAAAGTAGCTATGTTTTGTACCGGAGGAATACGCTGCGAAAAGTCCACCTCTTATCTCAAGTCACAGGGCTTCGACGAGGTCTATCACCTTGAAGGCGGCATCCTGAAGTATCTTGAAGAAGTGCCTGAAACTCAGTCAATTTGGGAGGGCGAATGCTTTGTCTTCGATGAGCGGGTTGCGGTTGATCATCAACTTAAGAAAGGTCATTACGACCAATGCAATGCCTGTCGAATGCCGATTACTAAAGATCACCAAAAAAGCGAACAGTACATCCATGGCGTAAGCTGCCCGCACTGTCATGATCAAACCACGCCTGAGCAACGGGCTCGTTATGCGGAACGGCAGAAGCAGGTAGATCTGGCAAAAGCGCGTGGCGAGAACCACATTGGCGGCGATGTGAGCGCTGCCAATGAAACACGGCGGGCCAACAAAAAAGCCGCCAAAGACGCTCAGCGTCGCTAGCCTTTACTGAAGACTGAATACCCGCTCTACCGTCCACCAAGCACCCATCGCCGCAATCGCCAGCGAGCCGGGAATTACAATCCGCTGGCGGTACCAAGGCTTCTTGCCGAACCACACACCGACAGCAAGAAAAGCTATCGCAATAACAGCGAGCTGCCCCAGCTCTACCCCGACATTAAACGCTATTAAAGCGGTAACAAAGTCGCTGCGCGGCAAACCCAGCTCGGTGAGCACTCCAGCAAAGCCCATGCCATGAAGAAGTCCGAATGCAAACACCACATAGATGCGCCAGGGCTTCAATTCAGTAGTGATAAGATTTTCTACAGCCACATAAACAATAGACACTGCAATTAATGGCTCAACAATACTGGCCGGCAGTGCAATGTAGCCGTACAGCGACAATCCCAATGTAATCGAATGAGCAACGGTGAATGCTGTAACTTGCAACAACAGTGGCCGCAGATGGAGGCTAAATAAGAAAATCCCCAGCACAAATAAGATGTGATCCGCGCCCTTGGGCAGGATATGAGTAAAACCCAAACCGACATATTCGGCCGCAACTTCACTGCGAGACTTTGGCTGCAAGCTATCACCCAGTGGAAACGGCTTGCTCAGCTCCCCCGGCTGCAAAAACTGCGCCTGCACAGCTTCATCATCTGAAAAACCTACTCTTACCGCGCTTTCACCAAAAAAAGGGTCGTATTGCCAGGTAAAATCCTTAGCGCCCCTCGGTATGTTGCCTCGTAAAACAACTGTGCTCAGACGTTGTACAGACGCATCCTCGGCAACTGGGACAGATGCCGACTCAAATACCGGCACCGAAAGCTCACCGTCAAAGTCCAGGCGGATACCCTCTACCCAGCGCGGAATAAAAGCCTCAATCTGTGCTGCAAAATCTTCCGGAGCTAGCTCACGCAGGCTATCGTAAAGAGCGGCATTGGGCGATTCACTGGTATCGCTGAGCGCAGGATCAATCTCAGCGACCAAGGCCTCCATATTAAGACGCGACTGTATCGTGTAGGTACCGTCCGCCTGTAGGTTAATAGTGTAAATTGCCGGCACAACTTCATGCGCAATCGCTGGTAGACTGACAAAAAACCAGACGACGACAAGCAAAGCAGAAAAGGTACGTTTGAGCATGATGGCATCTCTAAAAAATTGCGGCACGGCCTTAGTTGTATTGTTCGCTCTAACTGTAGCATCGGATGCTCACGATTTCTGGATCGAACCCACTGTATTCCAACCATCGCCAGGTGACCGCACCGAATTCAATCTGCGGGTCGGTGAAAACCTAAGCGGCGACAGCCTGCCATGGATACCCGAGTGGTTTCTGGATTACCGCGTAATTGGGCCCGATGGCGCACAGCCGGTGCGAGCTATAATCGGCGACATTCCCGCCGGCGGTTTCACGCCAGATGAAAATGCACTTTATACCGTAGGTTACTTCAGCGGCGCTGACCTTGCCGATCTGGAACCAGAAAAATTTAATACCTACTTAATGAGCGAAGGGCTAGAGCATGCGCTGGAAACTCGCCGAGCTTCCGGCGAAGAAAACACGCGGGGGCTCGAATACTACTCACGCTGTGCTAAATCAATAATCAAGTCAGGCGATGGTAAAGACACCACAGCACTCACTGCCATCATCGGCTACCCGCTGGAAATCATTCCACTCAACAACCCCTATGCACTGGGCGAAGATAAGGCACTGAACATCAGGGTTTTATTTAATTCAAAGCCCATTCCTAACCTTGCTGTATTTGCATTCAACTCGGCAGAACCAGAAAAACAACAACGCACAGCAACCAACGCTGATGGAGAGGCGAGCATTGCCGTCCTAAGCTCAGGCACCTGGCTTATCAAAGCAGTGCACATCTATGAAATCGACAGTCCAAGCGCAGATTGGGAAAGCTTCTGGGCATCGTTAACCTTTCGACTTTGAACCATCAGACTGGCTAAACCTATACGCATAGATTCGCAGTATAGGTTTTTATCATGCCGCTCTGAATCCGACCATCCGCTAATGGCGAAACCTTTACCAGTGGCTAGACCACTGCGAAAAAAATTCTTGAACATTCACAGAGGACATACCATGTCAAAATTAAAATCAGCGGTTATCGCTATTGCAGCTTGTCTCGGACTCAGCGTGTCAACTGCTATGGCCGGCGGACACACATCAGAGCCAGGCGACATTGTTGAGGTCGCTGTCGGCAACGGCTCGTTTAACACTCTTGTCGCTGCAGTCACGGCAGCCGGTCTGGTCGATGCCCTTCAAGGGGATGGCCCACTGACCGTATTTGCACCTACCGACGCAGCTTTTGCGGCGTTGCCAGACGGAACCGTTGAGACTCTGCTGCTACCCGAAAACATCGAACAGTTGCAGGCCGTTCTTCTGTATCACGTCGTTCCGGGCCAAGTGATGTCAACCGATCTCTCAGGGACAATTAACGCCGCGACGCTTGAGGGCGCTACCATTGAGATTGTCGCCAACGATGATGGCGTTACGGTAAATGGCGCCAACGTGGTTGCAGCCGATGTGCCAGCAAGCAATGGTGTTATTCATGTTATAGATGCGGTGCTACTGCCACCAGCAAACTAGTCGATCTGCCGCCACAAGGGCAAATCATGGACCGGAACTGCTCTAGAGAGTGGTTCCGGTTTTTTTTATAAAAGCGAATACGCCTTTTCTGCAGGGTAACACTCGCTCTACCTCAACGGGGAAGCGGCTGTGCATTGCGCGCCCTCCCCGATTTTAATTAAGCACTTGCCTATCAAGCTGTCCATCAGTAAGTTAACCCCCTAAAGTGGCATGCTTAGCCGTCAGGCAACTGAGGCAGTATGCGTTGCTAAAGGCGCAGCGGCTCTATCGGTTTAGGAAGCACTGCTGCGCGCCGCTTAGGACGAATCACTAAAGAAAGGAACCATCATGAGCTCAATGTTTTTAAATGCACTTCTTGCCCAACAGGGTTCTGCGGTCGATACCATCGAAACACTCGCTCAGGGTCGCGCCAATCCGGTCAGAACATCTAAGGTGGGTGCAGCGCCAAGCCTCGATTTCGATAATCCACGCGACAACCTTTACGCCTTCGGCAAAATCTGGGCTGGTTACGATGGTCCCGAAATCGGTGCCTTCCATGGTCTGATGTACGCACGCATCGATGACAAACGTCTGATCCCGTTATTTGGTTACACTGGCACAGGCTGCATGGAGTCGAGGATTGACGAGAATGGCAACATGGTCATTCGCGGCAGAGAAACCGGCTACTTCACCGACCTTGCCACAGGCGATATTCTAAAGACTTGGCAAAACCCATTTACCGGAGAGACTGTTGAAGTCTTCGACTTCTATAACAAAAACATGGGCGGCACACTGACCGCAGAGATGCCGCGCTTCGCAATGGGCGCCGCGAAAGATGATGCCACACTTATGAACGATGGCACTGCCAAGACAAGCGGCGGTATTGTTCCATTCATACTGCCCTTCGAAACCTACGGCGATGACCTGATGCTGGCCTGGGATTACGCTCATGAATACACCAATCCGGTTGATCCGGCGCATTGGCCAAAAGCCTCGACAGGCTCACGAATTAGCCCTTCTGAACACTTCACGTTCAGCATGTCTCTGGATGAGATGAACGACCGAAGTGCACCCTCATCTCGCTACAATGCTGGCTTTACTCGCTTGTCACAGTGGTGGCCATGGATGCGCATGGGTCAGAGTGAACTGAAAGACCAGGTGCTGTTCGGCCGCATGTTCAGCCACAAAGGGCTGAAAGACTTCGGCGATATACCACCGAAAGTACTGGCGCACATCGAAAAGAATGCGCCTGAGTATCTTCAACCGCCTGAATCTTGGCCACAGGTTCAGCCTAAAGGCACATGGGAGGCATTTGCCGAAGAAGTACCCAAAGAAGTTAATGACCCGGCCTAAGCCTCTCGCCCAAATTTAACGGAGAATCACATGACCATTGCACATCCTTTCTTAATTGAAGAACCCTGGCCAACCAAAAAAATGACCAAAGCGCAGCTTGAAGCGCGCATTGAGCGTGTTCTGGCGCTCACTAACATTGGTTATCTTGGCACAGTAAAAAAAGATGGCACGCCTATTGTCAGCCCGGTGGAATTCTATGCTGAGGATATGTCGCTGTATATTTTCCCTCAACCGAACAGCCCTAAAGCTAAAGCCCTTGCCAGAGATGGCCGTATATCGTTTGCTGTAGCAAACCCGATGGCCGGCTGGGCTTGCGTAATGGGTGCGCAGTTGTTCGGCAAGGCAACATTGCTCGATGTTGGCACGCCCGAATGGGAACACGGCATGCAGATTTTTAAATGGCCGGCATCCTCATTTGAACTTGGCCGCTCACTGACCGAACCACCGCAGGGGCAAATTGCACGCATCGACCCTGAGCGCATTGTCTATACAGAGCACTTCATGCGCAAAGAAGGTTATGCCCCTCGCCAGATTTGGCTGCGCGACGAAGACACTCCTGAAGTCTTTCAGGGGCGCAACGTTTAGGGAGAAACGGATGAACATTGATAGCTCTTACCAGTGGTTGCTGACCTACGGCTATCATATCGGGCAGGCTCTTTTAATTATGGCTGCGCTAGTGCAGCTGAAAAACACAAAAAGCCCGCTAAGCATTAGCTGCCTGGCGGGCTTTATTTGTTTTGCATTAGGCGCGTTTGTGATGTTGCAATCGAACGGCAATCTGTTTGGCCTGGCGAGTTACTCCAGTGCATTTATGATTGGCAAAGCACTAAATACCATCGGCTTTCTTGTGGGTGGCGGCAGCTGGCTGCTGCTCACCCTTAACCGCCGCTAGTGGCTTTGATTCATCGCTGCAGAGCAGACCAATCAGGAGGCGCCTTGCGGCTCATCACTCCGTGAGCCGTTGAGCCAGTTCACAACGCTGGCTGATTTCATTAGCACCCATACCACCAGAGCCATCACAAAGGTGCCGGCAAACATAATTGCCGGAGTGCGGGCAACGTTTGCCAGCCCTTCGGGGAAAAATGAATAAAACGCTATTATCGACATAATCATTGGCACAGCGATCATCAACTTACCGCGCAGGCTTAAATTGAGCCCGTGTATCTGGCACACCATGAAGGTTGCCATACCACCGAACAAAAACATCCCTGCAGCATTGAGCCCCTGACTCTGCTGCATGATGAAATACGCAACCAAAGCGCCGTGAACCACAAATAAGGTTTCCAGTGAAACCGTCCACCATCGATTTACGTGAAACTTGGTGAAAAATAGACTGCTCTGCAACAGCAGCAAGCTCATATAAGCAAAGCCTGCGATATGCCCCGAGGTCAGTTCTACCGGGTGATACCAGAAGGTATAGATAATGGCCCAGGAAAAGTAATAGCCATGGTAACGCTTTACGATCTCTCCAATACTTAA
>JAQWPD010000007.1 GCA_029245525.1 Gammaproteobacteria bacterium
CCTTGCAGTAAGACCTCGTTCCATTCGCGGGCAACCGATGTAGACCTCTCCGCACTGCCACTGCTTGAATCGCCGCCACATCCAGCCAGAACTGCACACGCGCCGAATATCATTCCGCACTTTAGTGCACCTACTCTAAGCTGTCTGCCTAGCATGGATAACCCCCGAACATTACCGCTTCTTTCGAATGAAACCTTATCTTCGGTCTAGCAGGGCATCCTGTCCAGCCCAGCTGTGATTTTTGCCAGCGAATGGTCGCAGCTCAAAAAGCAAGTCCTTAATGACCTAAACACCTGTAATATAAAATATTATGATATTTTGCCCAGTGCAATTAATTACATAGATAGATAGGGTTTTGATATGCATCGTCATGCACTTCCAGTGCTAATTTTAGCGCCTTTCTTACTGGCCGGCTGCAACATCGGCAGTGATTCTTCATCCAGTCAGCCTTCTACTGATGACTCGTCAACCAGTGAGCCCCCGGAGCAGGGAACTACGTTTACGGAAGTGTTTACCTCGGCCACGGGTTCATCTTTTACGCGTTCCTTTGGCGACGGTTATGGCGGGATCGCATGGGTGGATTACGATCGTGATGGTGATCTGGACATGCTGCTCACCAACGATGGCAATGCCTCGAACGCATTATTCAGTAATGATGGCGATGGCACCTTTACTGATGTCACGATAGAGGCAAATGCTGTGGTAATGGACGGCAGTTCCGGCGTGGCTGTTGGCGATATCGATAACGACGGTTGGCCTGATATTTTCTTGTCCGGTCAGGGGTACTTTATAGGGCCTGTGCAATCAGACACCGTGTTACTCCACAATCAGGGGCCAGACATTAATGGTGTTGTGAGGTTCGTGGACATTGCTGCCGCGGCTGGTGTGCCGGGCGGCGATACGGCGTTGTCTGCAGCATTTGGGGATATTAACAACGATGGGTACGTCGATTTATTTATTACCGCCGAAGGCCATCTCGATTTTTTTAGTGGCCCAGGCACAGCAGTGCAGCATTCGGATAAGTTGTATTTAAATAACGGCGACCTTACGTTCACCGATATATCCGATTCTTACATTGTGAATTCGCCGGTGAACACCGGTGCCCTGGGATCCTGTGCCGCCAGCTTTAGCCACTTTGATGATGACGAATACATTGATTTGTTTGTTGCGGTCTGCAACGAGGTCAATTTGTTACCCACCCCATGGCATGTGTACCGGAATAATGGCGACAACACCTTCACGGATGTTGCACCCATGACGCAACTTGATAAAGGTGGCTTTTGGATGTCCAGCGCATTTGGCGACATTGATAACGATGGCGACTTTGATATTTTTTCGACAAATCTCGGTCTTGGTAACAGGCATCATCTCTGGCGCAACAATGGTGATGGCACCTATGTGGATATTGCGTCTGATGAGATGGCGGATAACTTTTGGTCGTGGGGCGCAACCTTTGCCGATTTTGATAATGATGGGTTTCAGGATCTCTACTACGGTGGTGAGGGTCAGGCTCCCTTTGCCAGGGGTGGCACCGGGTACCTGTTCATGAACGACGGGAACAGCCGATTTACCCGGGATCTTGCTTCGGGTATTCCTGATTTGGATGGCAAGGGTATCACCGGTATTTCTAAAGCCGACTTCAATGGCGATGGCTTTGTTGATCTCGCGATTATGACAGGAACCGGTCAGCCGCCGCTTTTATTTCAAAACCAAGGCAATGGCAATAACTGGATTTCTTTAACGCTGGTTGGCATAAGCTCAAACGCAATGGCGATTGGCGCCCGGATTGAAATTGTTTCCAATTCAGGCAAGTTCCAAGCCCGCGAAATTTTGGCGGGTAGCAGCTTTGTGTCTTCAGAGTCACAATGGCCTGTGTTTGGCCTGGGCTCAGATAAGTCGGTCGATGCCATCGTCTATTGGCCGGGCGGTGAAGCAGAAGAATTTATCGGGCTTGATGCACAGCAGCGCCATGTTTTGACGGAAGGCACAGGCAGCGCTTTGTAGCCCGTTTTTCATCATTGATCCGTATTTTTATTAATACCAAGCACTCATTTTTTGAGTGCTTGGCATATTGTTTCATGCCGTATTCTTGAGCAACTCCTGCAGCGAGCTACCGCACTGCGGTTTGGGGCTCCAGTCACCCGCGCTCTTAGTTGCGCAGCGAAACCGTCACTTCACCATTGGCACCCAGCGGCGACACGTCCAGCTCTACACCCATAATTTCAGCATAGGCCATATAACGCGGAACAATGTAATTGTTGTGCACTTCTTCTTCAGTAAGGTTGTCGAAGATTCCGACCTTTTGACTGGCCTCCATGACTCGCCCAAATGGCGACGTGTAGGTGATGCTGGTTGGGCTATTCCATTGCAGCGTATCAACCAGTTGAAAGAAGCAGGTTGTTTGCTCAAAAATAGCCATGAGCGCGAAATCTTTTCGGCCGGTCATTTTTATTGCATTGCCAATTCGTTTCATCATGTATTCCGTGGTCTGGATATCGTTTTCGACCAACTCTTCATACATACCAATTTCTTTCGCAAACGATACGGCTGTTAGGTGAAGCTTTACCAGCGCGTCATTATATTGATGCTGATATGAGGCGTTATGGTTAGTCGTTTCGACCACAATTTGAAGATAGCGGCCCAGATCATCATCACTCATTTTGGACATATCAAGCTTGCCGCCCATTTCCTGAACTAAGGCGACAAAGTTTTTACCCAGCTCCGGTTCTTTGCCCTCAAGGCCTGTCTTATGATCTAGGCGATCCTCCATGAAAGCTTCCATCTTTTTAGGGTCTTTCATCGCTTCTTTGATTGCCGCATTGTGACCGCCAGCTAATACGGTTGAGCTTATGAGTAGAATTATTGATGCCAGTGTTGAACCAAAGAACAGCTTCATTATGTGTCTCCGTTATCGTTCTGGCCTATTAATTAATAGAGGCCTAAAACGTTATTAATTTTTAAAGAATACTCTTGATGCGTACGTTCGCCGGTTTCGCTTTAACCCGCAAATTTTTTTTGGTTATAAGACTGCTGGACGGTCGCAGTGAGTGCGGTGAGCCAGCCCCTGAAAACAGCGTCTTCCCTAAGATTAGAGGGCCTCGCGCAGCACCTGACTGAGCAATAATCGGTATTGCTGGGGCTTAGAGGCGAGACTTTCTAAGCCGTGGTACAGTTTAAAAAAACAAAGTCAGGTAAAAGGTTGCCATGCCATCTGCCAGTTGGTTTGCCGCTGGCTGAACATTGGTAAAGATCTGATGCCATTAGGTAAGATTAAACCATTGCGTTAATGAGGAAAAAGTATGTCAAACGAAGGCTATCACGAGCCCATAGAAGAGCTCAGCAACGAAACACGGGATATGCACAGGGCGATTACGTCACTGATGGAAGAGCTTGAGGCAGTGGATTGGTACAACCAGCGAGTGGATGCATGCCAAGACGACGAATTAAAAGCGATCCTTGCGCATAATCGAGACGAGGAAAAAGAACACGCGGCCATGGTGCTTGAGTGGATTCGACGAAAAGACCCTCGTTTTGATAAAGAGCTGAAGGACTATCTGTTTACCGATAAATCTATTGCGCACACATAATATGCCAATGGCGGGAAATTAAGCGCCGACGGGACAAGCCGTTTCTGGTGGTTGTTCATGCGTGTCCTTGGCCCAAGGGGCCAACTGAGTATTTATGAATCAGTCCAAATTGTTACCCAAGAAATACCAGCCAATAGTATTTTCGTTTTTTATGGCCCTGCTCATGTCCGGCCTGATGTCTCTTGTCGTAACCACTTTCAACATGGGGCTGGTGAGTAATTTAGTTGTTATCTGGCTAAAAGCATGGGGGGTCGCATTTTCTGTGGCATTTCCAATAATAATTGTTGTCACACCTATTGTCAGAAAACTGTCTGACTTGGTGCTAAGAGACGATTCCGACGAAGACATCTAGCCCCTAAAAGCAAGCAACGCTGCAACAGTGCTCTGCGACCCGAGAAATTTGCAGGCTTAGTATTTTTATTTAAGAAAGCATGCGGTTCATTCCATTTGCTAACACGCCGCATATAAAGACAATTCAGCTAGGAAAATTTATGAGCAACGAAAGTAAATGCCCTGTTTTGCATGGCCCCAATACATCTGCCGCAACCGGCAGCTCAGTGAACCAGCATTGGTGGCCCAATCAACTCAATTTGAAGGTTCTGAGTCAGAACCCACCCCAGGCACGACCGCTTGAGGAGTCTTTCGACTATGCAGAGGCCTTTAAAGGCCTCGACTTGGCAGCATTGAAAAAAGACCTTACCGATCTTATGACCGACAGTCAGGATTGGTGGCCAGCTGATTTTGGTCATTATGGCGGTCTTTTTGTGCGGATGGCCTGGCACAGCGCTGGCACCTACCGTACCTATGATGGTCGCGGTGGAGCATCCACGGGTTCGCAGCGTTTTGCTCCGCTTAACAGCTGGCCAGACAATGGCAACCTCGACAAAGCACGTCGCCTTCTTTGGCCCATTAAGCAGAAGTACGGCAACAGTATTTCATGGGCTGACCTTATGATTTTAACGGGCAATGTAGCGATGGAGTCCATGGGGTTTAAAACCTTTGGTTTTGGTGGAGGTCGCGAAGATGTTTTCGAGCCTGAAGAAGATATTTACTGGGGTCCCGAAACCGTCTGGCTTGATGATAAGCGTTACACCGGCGAGCGCGATCTGGCGACGCCGCTTGGTGCCGTCCAGATGGGGCTCATTTACGTGAACCCGGAAGGACCAAACGGAAACCCGGATCCGTTGAAATCGGCTTATGACATCCGCGATACATTTAAGCGTATGGCGATGGACGATTATGAAACGGTCGCGCTTGTTGCCGGAGGCCACACATTCGGTAAGGGTCATGGCGCAGGCCCCGAAGAAAAAGTAGGCGCTGAACCTGAAGGCGCTGGCATGCAAGACATGGGCTTGGGGTGGGTTAATAGCTATGGCGAGGGTAAGGGCGGCGATACAACCACCGCTGGTTTTGAAGGTGCTTGGACGATCCGTCCAACCCAATGGGATATGGGCTATTTTGATGTTTTGCTGGGCTATGAATGGGAGCAAACAACAAGCGGTGCCGGCCATGTGCAGTGGACGCCAACAAAAGCCTCCAATGCAGGCCAGCCACCGGCAGCGCATGATCCATCCCGCACGGAACCGCTGATGATGACGACGGCTGATATGGCTCTGAAAATGGACCCGGAATACGCCAAAATTTCAAAGCGTTACCATGAGCACCCGGACGAGTTTGCAGATGCCTTTGGGCGCGCGTGGTACAAGCTCACACACCGTGATATGGGGCCAATTGCACGTTATCTTGGCGATGAGGTGCCACGTGAAGAGCTTATTTGGCAAGACCCTATCCCTGCACATTCTGGCCCCGTAATTAGTGAGGCCGATATTGCCGAACTAAAAGTAACGATTCTCTCTTCTGGTCTTACGGTCTCGCAACTTGTGAACACGGCATGGGCTTCAGCCTCAACTTTCCGTGGCTCGGACAAGCGCGGTGGAGCCAACGGCGCGCGTATTCGCCTCGCACCTCAAAAAGACTGGGACATTAACGTCTCATCCGGTGTGGGTGAGGTGATCGCCGTTCTTGAAGGTATTCAGGCTGTATTTAATGCAAGTGGTGCACAAGTGTCCCTCGCTGATCTCATTGTTCTTGGTGGCGTGGCGGCAATTGAAAAGGCAAGTGGAGCACGTGTTCCTTTTACGCCCGGCCGTGGTGATACAACTCAGGAACTCACAGATATAGAGTCTTTCGCAGTTCTGGAGCCTACGTTCGATGGGTTTCGTAATTACAAAAAAACCAACGACACGCGCTCAACCGAAGCATTGTTAGTGGATAAGGCATCCTTACTGACGTTAACGGCGCCCGAGATGACGGTGCTTGTGGGCGGCCTGCGCGTCCTTGGCGCAAACGCAGGTGGTTCGACTGATGGCGTTTTCACCAGCAATGTTGGAACACTGAGCAACGACTTTTTTACCCATCTGCTCGACATGAGCATTGTCTGGTCATCCTGCGATTCATCCGATGAAAGCTTCGAGGGCAAAGATCGTTCAAGCGGCACGGT
>JAQWPD010000009.1 GCA_029245525.1 Gammaproteobacteria bacterium
GCTTCGAAGCCGAGCCATTGCCGGGCCGCTGCAAATCTGTGACCAATTCGCAGCGGTTCGCGATGATGTGCTTACTAGTCATGTGCATTTTGCCGAGTTGCATGAAGACGTATTGAGCATGCGCGATAGAATGCGCAAAGAACTCGATAAAAGCACCGCCGATATGTTTCATGTCAAGCATGGTATTGGCGGTGTTATCGATATTGAATTTCTGGTTCAGTATCTGGTTCTGGAGCATGCCCGAAACTGCCCATCATTGATTGTATGGTCAGATAATATCCGTCAGCTTGAGGCTTTAGCCGCCGCTGGTATCATGCAGCCGGAGCATAGCGAACAGCTTGCCGACATATACTGTGACTATCGAAGTTTGCTGCATCGTCTGTCCTTAGCTGGACAGGGGCCTTTAGTTCCATTTGTTGATCTGGTGGAGAGCCCATCTATTGTCTCCGGCTTGTGGCATAGGTATGTCGGTGAGAGCCGTTTCTAGTTCTGTTTTTTGCTTGCAACGTTCTCCCGCCTCGCGTGTTATAATTTTTGCCTTTAGATGACGTGCCTTAGAGTCGGTGAGGATTGATGCCTTTAGACAATGACGAGCTTATAGAGGCAAATGCCGAACACCGGTATGTAGTGCTAGCGGTTGATTTGCCGTTGTCGTGCCCTATGCCGAGCATGAAACGTTGGAATTCGCATCCCAGAGTGTATTTACCCATTGAAGACACTGGCGAGGCCAGCTGTCCATATTGTGGTGCCCATTATATTTTGGCGCGCGAAACTAAGGGCTAAGCAGAATCGTTATGTCTTTGCAGTCAATCTCTGCCGTCATTATTGCGCATAATTCCGAAGAGACACTGACCGAGTGCCTGACCAGCCTTCTGCGCCTGCCCGAGGTGGTGGTGTATGAGAATGGCTCAACAGATCGTACAGTGGAAATTGCAGCGGGTTTTGCCAATGTTCGTCTCGAGCAGGGTGGGTTCATTGGCTTTGGACCGACAAAAAACAAGGCCGCGGATTTTGCCAGCAATGACTGGGTCTTGTCGCTCGATAGCGATGAGATGGCAAGCGCGGAGTTAATCGATGAGCTGGATGGCTTGGCTCTTGGCGATAGCAAAATGCTGTATGAACTGCTGCGTAAGAACTACTTCATGGGGCGGCATGTAAAGCATTCGGGCTGGGGTTATGATTGGCTGCCGCGTTTGTATAATCGGCAAGCGCATAGCTACAACGAAGCCATGGTGCATGAAAACATTATTCCTCTGCCTGATGCTCGGGTGCAGCGTCTGCAGAACCCGATACGGCATAGAGCGGTCGAGCGGATTAGCCAGCTTTTAGTGAAGATGGATCGCTACACCGAGCTGCGTATGGAAGAGGGCGCGAAGGGTTACGGTCCCTTCATGTCATTGTTAAAAGCCAAATGGGCCTTTGATCGTAGCTATATTCTGAGGCTTGGCTTTCTTGATGGCTGGCGTGGCTTAGTTATCGCTTGGTCCGATGCCAGTAGTGTGTTTTATCGATGCATGAAATGCTATATCCGCGATCAGCAGGCTGCAGAGGTGAGGCGTAACATATCAGGTCGGAACAGCGGCGCATGAGTTTAGCCGGCAGATGTATTGCCCATATTAATCTGGCTGCTGGCTTTCGTGGTGGCGAACGGCAGACTGAGTTGTTACTGCGTTACCTTGCGGAAGCAGGTTGGCAGCAGTTACTGGTGGCGCGCGGCGGCGACTCCTTAGCCAGCCGTTGTGCCGATATACCGGGCTTGGACATTAATGAGGTCTCGGGCGGCATTCTGAGTGCATCAAGCGCCTTCGATGATGCGGCGCTGATTCATGTGCATCAGGGCCGGGCTATTAAAGCGGCCTGGCTGCAGAGTTTTTTTGGCGGCAAGCCGTATATAGTTACTCGCAGAGTGCATAAGAGCCCCCGCCAGAATCCGTTGAATCGTTCTGCATACCATCGCGCTTCACGCGTGATTTCGATATCTATGGCAATCAGTGACTCGTTGCACAGACTTGATCCGACTCTTAATGTTCAGTTGATTCCCGATTGCAGCAGTGCATTGCGGGCGAGTCAGCAGCGTAGTGTGCTGATTCGTAAGACGTTGGGTATTGATCACAAAGCTTTTGTTGTTGGCCATGTGGGCGCGTTGGTCGATTCGCATAAAGGCCAACAACAGATTATTGAGATGGCTCGTAAGTCAATAAGTATAGCGCCCGATGTGCTTTATCTGTTGATCGGCGGT
The DNA here is from genome assembly GCA_029245525.1 of Gammaproteobacteria bacterium. Classification (GTDB taxonomy): domain Bacteria; phylum Pseudomonadota; class Gammaproteobacteria; order Steroidobacterales; genus JABIQA01. Next base: position 2,240 of record JAQWPD010000009.1, read on the forward strand.
GGCAGAGATGAGCAGTCGTTGCGGCATCAGGCCAGTGGGCTCAGCAATATTCGCTTTACAGGGCATGTCGATAATGTTGGGGACTATTTGAATGTGCTAAACCTGTTTTTATATCCGTCACGGCAGCAAGGCTTCGACTCAGTGTTGCTTGATGCGCTGGAGTTTGGCTTGCCGGTGGTGGCAACCCGCGTAGGCGGTATACCCGAGATCATTGAAGATGGCGTGAATGGATTTCTATTCGAGGTGAACGATACACGCGCTATGTTGAAAGCGATCCTGCGATTACGCGATGACCTTAAGCTGGCTGCCGCTATTGGCGAAGAAAATAAGCGCGCTGCGGAGGCCTATACGCCAGCTAAAATGAGCAAATGCTATGAACTGATCTATCAGAATGTTTTGGATTCGCGAATAAAGTGTTCCGGGACTAATGGCTGGAGCGCTTCGGCATGAGTATTGTGCTAAATCGGTTAGACTTGATTCATGACCCGCAGCTGCGGGCAAGACTAATATACGAATTAATGGAAATACGATGATTATTGTGACTGGCGGCGCCGGATTTATCGGCAGTAAGATTGTTAAGGGCCTGAACCAGCAAGGGCGAACCGATATTGTCGTCGTCGACGACCTGAAAGATGGGTTCAAGAGTTTCAATTTGGCCGATTGTGTCATTGCCGATTATGTTCATTTCGAAGATTTTCTTTTTATGTTGCAGTCGGGTGAGCCGCTGCCATGGAAGATAGATGCGGTATCGCATCAGGGAGCCTGCACGGACACCACCGAATGGGATGGTGAATACATGATGCGGGTGAACTTTGAGTTTTCGAAGCATTTGCTGAATTATTGCCTCAAAGAAAATATTCCGTTTGTCTACGCTTCTTCGGCTTCTGTCTATGGTGCCGGTACCGATTTCCAAATTGCGGCTGAGACAGAAAAGCCGATTAATGTTTATGCGTGGTCTAAACTTGTTTTTGACCAGTACGTTCGCCGAGTGATCGATGGTGCCAGCTCGCAAATTGCAGGGCTTCGTTATTTCAATGTCTATGGTCCCAATGAGTACCATAAAGGCGGTATGGCCAGCGTTATGCTGCATTTTTATCGTCAGTTGCGTGACGCCAATCAGGTGCGTCTGTTTAGCGGTTGCGACGGCTACAGTGATGGCGAGCAGCGCCGAGACTTTATTCATGTAGACGATGTAGTGAAGGTGAACCTATGGTTCTTGAGTAACTCCGATAAGTCAGGGATTTTTAATCTGGGCACTGGTGGCAGCCGCACTTTCAACGACGTTGCCAAGGCTGCGATTGGTTGGAACGGCTCAGGTGATATTGCCTATATTCCTTTTCCAGAAAACCTGCAGGGCAGCTATCAAAGTTTTACTGAAGCAGATATAAGCGGCTTGCAGGCTGCCGGCTATAACGATGCGTTTATCGCTATTGAGCAGGGTGTGCCCATGTACTTCGATTTTCTGAAGACCAACGGTCGACCCTAATATATGCGTCTTTTAGTGCTTACATCTCATGCTGATTCACTGAACAGTATTCGACCCGAGGCGGAAATTTTTATCAGCATGCAGGAGCTTGGGGTTGATGTTACGGTGATGACTCAGCCTGATGGCGTCTATAACGATCAGCTCCGCAATGCCGGGGTGCGCCTGGTAAACTTTGTACCGCAGAAGAAGTTTGACCGACACGCAGTGCGCTATGTGCGGGACTATGTTGTGGACCATGACATTGATGTGGTCTACGCATTTAATAATCCAGCGATCATTACCTGTAATCGAGCATTGCGTGGGCTAAAACATGTGTGCTTGGTAACCTATCGGGGTCAGACGGGCAACTTAAGCCGCTGGGATCCGACCTGTTACCTCACACATTTAAATCCTCGTGTCGATATGATTTTGGGCGTGTCGAACGCAGTGCGGGACAGTATCCGCGACGCTCATCCATCGCCGGCAAAAGCCGAGACTGTCTACAAGGGACACAATTTGGCTTGGTACAACGATACGGCCTTGGATCTAAACACGCTGGGCATTCCAGCCGACGCCTTTGTGGTGGGCTGTGTGGCAAATAACCGGCCACGTAAAGGCGTGCGGGTATTAGTTGATGCCACACATTATTTGCCCAAGGAGGCAGATATCCGCTTTATTCTTGTTGGCGCTGGTATGGATGCGCCGGAATTGCAGCAGCAGATTGCGGCAAGTCCCTATGCAGATCGCTTTCATGTTCTAGGTTACCGCCATGATTCGCTGGCGATTATTTCGGCGTGTGACGTTAGTGTATTGCCCGCAGTAAAGCGCGAAGGTTTGCCCAAGACCGTTATTGAAGCCATGGTGTACGAAACCACGCCGGTTGTAACTACTGCAGGCGGTAGCCCTGAGCTTATCGACAATGGTGTTACCGGATTTGTAGTGCCGGTGAATAACGCTCCGGCCATTGCCGAAAAAATTAAGTGGTTGTATGAGCATCGGGCCAGTTGTAAAGAGATGGGTGCGCGAGCTCGAGCGCGCATTGATGAGCACTTTAATGTCAAGGACTCAGCAAAGCGCACTAAGCAACTGATGGACGATTTGCTGGCGTGTAAGCAGTCCGTCTAGCATGAACGCTGCCGAGGAGCCTAAACATTACCTTGTGGTTGGCCCATCTTGGGTTGGCGATATGGTGATGGCACAGGCACTGTTTAAAACTCTGCGGCAACGCGAAGCAAATTGCGTAATTGATGTCATTGCACCGCAGTGGTCGTTGCCAATTCTTCAGCGTATGCCCGAAGTGCGTCGGGGTATTGCCTTGTCGGTAGGTCATGGCGAGTTTTCTTTTAGTGTGCGCC
>JAQWPD010000053.1 GCA_029245525.1 Gammaproteobacteria bacterium
TGGTTGGTCCTGGCCTCATTGTTTTTTTACGGCTGGTGGAATCCTGTCTATCTCTTGTTGATGATGGCATCGATTCTGGTTAACTTCAGTTTTGGCTATTTGCTTCCCAGAACAGGGATTGGTTTCAGTAAACGAGCAATACTGGTTGCGGGTATTCTTTTCAATCTAGGATTGCTGGGCTACTTTAAGTACGCCAACTTTTTTGTTGATAGCCTGAACGCCGCAGCTGGCACAGGAATCGAGCTGGCCCCGATTGTCCTGCCCCTCGCCATTTCGTTTTTCACGTTCCAGCAGATCGCCTATTTAGTTGATGCGTATCAGGATAAAACGCAAGAGTACAACTTTTCGCATTATTGTTTGTTTGTGGTGTTTTTTCCCCAGTTAATTGCCGGTCCGATTGTTCACCATAAGGAAATTCTGCCTCAGTTTCTCTCATCACGCTGGCGCCCGCGTTCAATCGATATTGCTATTGGATCCACTATTTTTATCCTTGGGCTTGCTAAAAAAGTCGTCATTGCCGATACGCTGGCTATCTATGCAAATCCAGTGTTTTTTCTTGCGGACACTGGGGCTGATGTAAGTTTTGTTCAAGCCTGGATTGGTGCTTTCGCCTATTCATTCCAGCTGTACTTTGACTTTTCCGGCTATACCGATATGGCAATCGGCCTCGCCAGAATGTTTGGTATAACGCTGCCGCTGAATTTTAACTCGCCATATAAGGCCACAAGTATCATTGATTTTTGGCGCCGCTGGCATATGACGTTGTCGCGGTTTTTGCGGGATTACGTCTACATACCCCTTGGTGGCAGTCGCAAGGGTGTATCTCAACGCTACATTAATTTAATGCTCACTATGTTGATTGGCGGCTTGTGGCACGGGGCCGGATGGACGTTTGTGTTGTGGGGAGCAATACACGGCATTTATTTAGTAGTAAACCATGGTTGGCGAAATGTTTACGCGTTGCTTGGGTATCCCCTTGGACGTGATCGCATGGTCTGGCAGTGCCTTTCTGGGCTGCTTACTTTTATTGCGGTGGTTATTGCCTGGGTGGTGTTTCGTGCCGCGAGTATTGAAGGCGCCGCTACTATGTTATGGGCCATGTCAGGAATAGATGGTGTTGCATTACCCACCAGCTGGATGAATGCGCTAGGCCCAGCATCGGCAATGCTAACGTCTATAGGCGTTGCGACCGATGCTACATTTAAGGTGGCGGGCGGATTTATCGCTGTTGCAGTGACTGCCGTTGCAGCCGCTATCGTGTTCCTTTTGCCTAATGTGCAGCAGGTGATGTCCCGCACTTTGCCAGTGCTTGGAAGTGGCATGGCGGTGTTGCGTCCCGTTCAAGGCTGGATGTGCTGGAAGCCAAGCTTCGGCTGGGCGGTGTACATTGGTTTGACCGCCACAATTACGTTGGGCTTTTTAGCGCGTGTTAGTGAGTTTTTGTATTTTCAGTTTTAAGTTGAGAAGTGGCTTTTTGTGATTAAGCGTTACCTATTAGCAGTTGCCTTAATTGTGTGTCTGGGCGCATTCTCCGTTATTGGGTTTAACTGGCTCATTAACCCTATGGGGCTATTCTCTTCGCCCCTTATCCCCGGTGTGAATGTCGTTAAACCCAATATGTTTGCCTATGACCGTCAGCTTAAGTCCTGGGGTATTTCCAAGTTTCAGCCAGAGGGTCTAATTCTTGGGTCTTCACGCGCATCTGTTGGGCTGAATCCAGAGCACTCCGCTTGGCAGGCCAACGAAGTATTCAATAGCGCGTTGTCGGCAACCAGCGCCTATCTTATCTATCGTTATCTGAGGCATGCACAAGCTACCCGGCCGCTAAAGCAGGTGGTTTTGGGTTTGGATTTTCTTTCCTTTAATGCCGACTTAGCCAACACGATGTCGTTGGACGAACGATTGCTAAGTGTTGATGAGGCGGGTCGAAGAAATCCGGATTTTTTGTTGTCCCGCGTGTTCCAGTCACTTTATTCCTGGAATGTTCTAATGGCATCGGTATCTGTGCTGTCGGCAAATCGCAAGGAAGTTAACCGCAAAGTAGACCCTGATAGCTACTTACCGCCACTGGCTCGAAACGGTGTTATGCAGCCGGATAGTTTTCTTTCCAAGTTTTGGGTGCCCCTAAGGGAAAGGGCTTATGGGACTCTTCGTCAGTACCTGACCACGCTCTGGTTTCCGGAGCAGGGGTTTGCCTTTAGCGATCAGGAAGGTGTCGAGAGCGACCTATTGGGTTGGTATCGACAAACCGTTCGTTATGCGTATGAGGAAGACATCGATCTAAGATTGTTCATCAGTCCCTCTCACGCCTATTTGTTTGAAGCCATTCATGCGAGTGGGCTTTGGGAGATCTGGGAAGAGTGGAAGCGATTGTTGGTTGCTATCAACGAGGAGGAGGCCTTGAGAGCGGGGCGTGAGCCCTTTCCGCTGTGGGATTTTGCAAATTATAATGACTACAGTGCGGTGACCGTGCCCATGGCCGCAGGGAAAGGTGTTGCGATGCCAGACTTTTGGGATGTCGGTCATTACCGCCAGGAAATGGGTGATCTTGTCCTCGACCGTGTGCTCGGTGGCGCGCCTCCTGCGGGCTTCGGCGTGCCTTTAAACGGAGCCAGTATCGATGGCCATTTGGCCCGTGTTCGCGAGTCCCGGGAGGCTTACCGCAGCGAATATGTCGAAGAACTTGTGGAGTTGGACGCAGCGTTAAGCGATATACTGGCCGGTGAAACACCCCAGTGAAGTTAATCGATTATAAGATTTGCGCTGAAAAAACCACGTAAGTGCCCTCTATTTAGTTAAAATACGACCACAATGAATCAGTCTAATCGTCAAAATCGTTTTGTTTTTATGCAGCGCCGTCCTCAAAGCCTTCTCGGGCAGATCGGAGCCTTTGTGGCGGGTATCATGGTGTTGGTCGTATCGTTTGTGTTCGGGGCTTTTATATTGGCTGCGATATTTGGCTTTGTTCTCTTGTTAGTGGTTATCGGGATGATTCGTGGCTGGTGGTTAAAACGGCAGATGAGTTCGGCGCCGGGTGTTTCGCCCGGTAGCAGCGAGACACGCGGGCATGATGTCATTGACGGTGATTTTACGGTGATTGACACTCACCGCAGTGATCAAAAAAACGATTAGAGGCTCAAATGAGTCCGTCGCTGAAGGCGATAATGCGGCGCAACAACGCCGACGCGCCTACAGCAAAATACTTTTTAGGGGTTGGCTTTGGCTATTTTAGATAGAGACCGCAGCAGACGACGGCGCAAGCGCAGGCTAGTTTACAGTCTTATCTTTGTTCTTATGGTGACCGGCTTTGTCTGGTTTCTTAAGCAGCGTTCAACCACCACTATCATGGTAGTGACTCATGCCGAAGTTGAATCGGGCGTCGAAAATCCAGGCCTCTCTCCTGCGGGTCGAGTGCGCGCTAATGAGCTCCGTCGGGTGCTCGCTGATGTTGATGTAACCCACACCGTTGATGCGGTATTCGCCACCCGCTGGCGTCGCACGCAGGAAACTGCGGAGCCTTTGTCATACAGGGTTAATAAGCCCTTACAGATTATTAATGCGGATGAACCAGGAAAGGTTTTTGAGCTGTTGCAGGAGGATTACAAAGGCCAGCTCGTGCTTTTAGTTGTTGACCCCGCGGATGTTCAGCCTTTGGTGGCAACGTTTGAGGGGAGCAAGAATTTGAAGCCTATTGCCAATTCAGAGCATGACAATATTTATATCGTGAGCGTGCCTTGGTTCGGTAAGGAGCGAACGCTGCAGCTCCATTACGGTCGCCCATATGCAGGGCAGCAAAGTGATGCTTTAGAGTAGCTTGTCTGTGGGTGTAAGTATTGCACTTCGGCCTCTGCATACCGATAGGAAAGCTCCTGTTTATTAGTCTCAAAGTTTTTTTAAGCACTGACGTGTTAGTTGTGGCTACCCGCTATTATCGGTGTTTTAAGCGTCAAAATAATTGCATCAGCAGTGACCATTGACTCGTCAGTCCAGATGGAATCAACTCGGACAGTATGTCGACAATATATGGTTTGGATAAACAGCGGATCAGTTCATCGAACGGTTAGTTTGCTGATAAAATAATGCCTCGGTAGCTCAGTGGATAGAGCGTCCGCCTCCTAAGCGGAGGGTCGCAGGTTCGATTCCTGCCCGGGGCACCACTTAATGAGTGAAAGTCCAGTGTTTAGGGTGCAATCGGGTACCGCAGTTGGTTCTTTTAGCTCGGATGATCTCGAGAGATCTTGTTGCTGAGGTGTGTTGCGTTGCTAGTAAAGGAAGTGGTTAGGGCGTTCTCGCTAGGTGCCGTTGTAATAGTCAGTCATTTAGCTGCTGTCGCCAATGCAGGCGACAAAACATTTGAGATTTATGGCTACGCGGAACTTGATTATATTCAGGATTCTGGGTTGGTTGATCCGGACTGGGTCGATACCTTGCGCCCCTCGAAAATTATCATCGATAGAAGCGAGTATGGCAGTGAGAGTCAGTCCGTATTCAGTGTTAAGCAGACCCTGCTTGGCGCTAAGGGCAATTTGCCGACCGATAATGGCGATGTCTTTTTTCGCGTCGAATTTGAT
>JAQWPD010000088.1 GCA_029245525.1 Gammaproteobacteria bacterium
AGCCGCTGCATTGACTCTTGCCAGCTCTGCCGCATTTGCAGGGGCTCATACCGCAGCAAAGGCAGCGACCCCAGCACCGGCAGCTACGCCAGCCACTGACACAGCAGCAATGCAGCTGACCATTTCACAGGTTCAGGCTGAACGACAACAGATTGTGGCCGAAAATCTGCCGTTGACCGCCGAGCAGGCGCCGGCTTTTTGGAAGACCTATCGTGAGTACTCCAACGAGCGAGCCAAGCTGGTTGAGCAAGAAGGGCAGCTGATCCTGGAGTTTATTAATAACTACGATAACCTCAGCGAAAAGCAGGCAAAAGACTTGATTGATAGCTTCCTGAAAGTCGATAACGGCTACCTGAAACTGAAGAAGAAGTACGTGTCACGCTATCGTAAAAGCCTGAGTGAGACACAAACGTTTCGTTATTTTCAGATCGAGAACAAGATGGATGATATTTTAGCCTACGAAATGTCCTCACTTATTCCTCTGATAATGCCCAAGTAATCCTCCGTAGTACGTTTTAACAGCAGGAGCCGAGAGGCTCCTGTTTGTTTTTCGCCTTATCAAAAATGGCTTTTGGTGGCTGACTAACCGGCGAGTGGTACCGGTGTCGATGCTGCAGGCAGCGCTAACATCGATCAGCTAGAATAAAAACCTCTATCAAATTAAGAAAAACAATAACAATGTCTCAGAACTCAAATAGCACTTCCGGCCAGGGTCCATTGGCAGGCATTCGTGTGCTCGAAATTGGTCAACTAATTGCGGGCCCTTTTACTGGCTGCTTCCTCGGTTATTTCGGTGCCGAAGTCATTAAGATTGAGGCGCCCGGTGACGGTGATCCGATCCGCAAATGGCGCATGCTTGGTGACGATGGCACCTCTTTGTGGTGGCGCAGCCTTGGTCGCAACAAGAAGTGCATTACGGTTAATCTGCGCACCGATGAAGGCCGGGATATCGTGCGCAAGCTGGCCACTGAGTCTGACGTACTGATAGAAAATTTCCGCCCCGGCACGATGGAGCGTTGGGGCCTCGGTCCGGAAGATTTACAGACTGATAACCCGGGGCTTATTTACTCGCGCATTTCGGGCTACGGCCAGACGGGGCCTTATTCTGAAAAAACCGGCTTTGCCTCCGTCTGCGAAGGCATTGGAGGCTTCCGGCATTTAAACGGCTTTCCCGACCGCGCGCCGGTGCGGCCTAACTTAAGCATGGGCGACACACTCGCCGCTTTGCACGCTGCACTTGGTATTCTGATGGCGGTTGTTAAGAAGCAGAATGACCCTGAACATCGGGGCCAGGTGATTGATGTCGCCATTTATGAGGCGGTGTTCAATCTCATGGAATCGATGATTCCTGAATACGATTACGGTAAGGAGATCCGCCAATGCTCGGGCTCCACCCTTACCGGTATTGTGCCGACCAACACTTACAGCTGTGCTGATGGCAAATACGTGATCATCGGCGGCAATGGTGATTCAATATACAAGCGCTTGATGCATGCGGTTGGTCGTGATGATCTGGGTGAAGACCCGCGCATGGCTAATAACGCCGGGCGCGTTGATAACGAACCTGAAATCGACGCAGCAATTGCCGAATGGACCCGTCAGCGCAGCTCCGATGAGGTGCTCGATATTATGGCTGAAGCGGAAGTGCCCTCTGGCCCTATCTACGATGCTGCTGACATGATGGCGGACGAGCATTTTCAGGCCCGCGGCTTATTTGAGAAGGTCGATGTAAATGGGCGAAAACTGGCTATTCCGGCCATCCCCCCGTTTCTAAGCGACACGCCTGGCGGCACCCGGTGGCCCGGTCCTGAGGTCGGTTCACACAACCAGGAGATTCTCAATGAAGTGCTGGGCTATGACACAGAAACGTTAAAGCGTTTCGAGTCCGAAGGCATTATCTAGGCATCAAATTGGGCTTTGGTCCACTGAATAAGCTGCTCTTTGGTATCGACATCGTGCGACAACGGCGATGATTTTTTCTGCTTGCAGTACTCCCAATACTTGCCTGTAATTCCGTCAACATCAGCCGATGCGGCCAGATAAACGTAAGTCTGTGCAGACTTCTCCGGGTCTGCAAAAAACGGTCGGAATAGAGTCACAATTAATTTAACGAACCCACGGCAGTGGCGAAATACGTTGGTGCCCACGAAATAACCGGGTGATACGGCGTTAAACGTAACCTCTTCCGCAGGCACCTGTTCTGCCCATGCATAGGTGGCATAAACCATGGCTAATTTCGCACGATGGTAAGCTTGGAACGCGCCGGTATTGGCATACCGCTTGCCCTTCCAGATTTTGCTGCACGCCATATCGGCGAAGTCGATTCCGGGCCCTGCTCTATGCGCATCGGACGATATTTGAATCACCCTTGATGGAGCGCTTGCACGCAGACAGGGCAGTAAAGTTTCTGTTAACTGCCAGTGTCCCAAATGCATGATTTCCATGTGTTGCTCCTGCCCTTCTATGCTCGAAAAAAACTCAGGGTTAGTCAGCCCCGCGTTGTTAATAAGCACATCCACACGGCCGTAACTATCGAGCACATGTTGCGCAAACGCCGCCACTTGCTTCCGGTCAATCATGTCGCAATAGACAAATTCCACCCGTTGGTTGCCGCTCAAAGCGACAATCTCGTCCCGAGCAGCTTCGCCCTCGGCCTTCTCCCTGTCGTTGAGTACCAGCGTGGCGCCAAGCTTCGCCAGCTCGCGAGCCGCGATTCGCCCCATACCACTGGCCGCACCGGTAATGATGCAAACCTGTCCGGTCATGTCGTTAAGGTTCATCTGATTTGTACTCATAGCAATCTGCCACGGCGAGTGGAGCAGCTGCGCCTTAATTGGTGCAGATACGGTTAGCTGCTAGTATAGGCAAGTGGGTCTTTGCTGCACAGTGAGCAGCGGATTCATGCCTTTTGAAGGTTGATTAAGGCGGTAATTCATGGGCAACTGCAGTGTATGAGGCGACACCTCCAACAATTGTTTAATGGGATTTAGGGTTTCCAATGAATCAAAGTCTAGCCAGCCTCGATGAGAGCCCCGGCTTTGTATTTGTAAGCGGACTTATCAATACAGCCCTGGCACACACAAAAATGGCGGAACAGGAGACCCATAACGGTCCCTTTCTTAAACTTCACTCAATCGATAACGCCGATGCGGGTTACTTGCGCCTCTGGAAAGCACCGCCAGAGAGCACCATCGACCGCATGGTTCATATCCGGCTGTTGGCCGGCCCGGTGCAAACCCAGCTGTTGTTTATTTTTGGCAATGAGACTTCAGCGCTGCCTCATTTTCACGCGCAGAGCGTTGAGTTTCCGCCTGATGGCTGTGTCTACAATATTGACTTCATGCCTCGTCTGGACGCGATTGAGCACCCAGACTATTACACTGAGGTCTTTTCAGAGCTGACCAAGCCCTACCTAAAGGCCACCAGTAAAACCGAAAACAGTTGCGCTAAGGCGCTCATGAACCCGGCAATTGCAGCGTATTTGTCACCCTGGGGTATCGTGAGTCACCGCACCAACACACAAGAGTTGCTGCGTTTGCAGCCCCTACTCGAATGCTATCTCACGCAGTACCTTTACCTTAGCCGCGGACTGGCATACGCTGGCGCATCGCCTGAGCAACTGAGTCATCGCAGCCGCAAACATCTGGCTCGTTTTTTTGATGATGACTTAGACCCGCGAGCCTGGCGTGGCGTTTATGCCGTAATTGGTGATGCCGCAGGTCAGAAACTAAAAAAAATATTGCAAACCAGCTTAAAAACAGCCTAAATTCAGCTCGATTTGCCGTGCACTTACAACACAAACACCAATGCTTAACTTAGGAGCAACTATGAATATCGCAATTATTGGCGCCGCCTACACCGGCTTAAAGGCAGCCTCTTATCTCAAGGGCAAAGGTCATACTATTTCGGTGACCACCACCAGCCCACACCGTGTCGCTGATCTTGAAGCCGTCGCCGATCGAGTCGTCGTAATGAGCGGCAGTGATCGCGACAAAATGCGGGAGCTGATTGCCGGTCAGGACGTTGTGCTTATGACTGTTGCCGGCGGAATGATTGAGCGCGATGGCAAGTACGTCATGGATCTCGATCTGTATACCGATGCCTACCTTGGCACAGCACAATCTCTGGTTGAATCACTGGACACTGGATATGCTCCGGGATTAAAGCAAATTGTATTCACCAGTTCATGGAGTGCCTACGGTAATGCCGGCGGCGCTGATCATGTCGATGAAGACGTTGCGGCCACCCCGGCGAGCCCATTCCAACAGGTGTATGTTGACACTGAAAAACTGCTGCTGGATGCACAGACAGACACGTTAAAAACATGCATTTATCGCACCGGTTCTATCTACGGCCCACAAGTGGGTTACGTGCCGCGCGGTATTTCCTCGCAAGCATTGCCGATGGCGGGACAAACAGTGCCTTTCGACGGTAATGCTCCGATTGCAATCGTGCATCGCGATGATGTGGTTAGCGCTCTGACATTCGCGGTAGATAACCAGCTCTCAGGACTGTACAACCTTATCAATGACCTCACCGATACTAAGCGTGAATTTTTTGGTGCCATTACCGAAGCTGCCGGTGTTGAGCCTATTAATTGGGTCGGCGATGGCACTGGCCCGAAGAATTTGTCAAATGCTAAAATTAAGGCAGCTGGTTTTAGCTTCCTTGATCCTTTGGCTGAGAGTGAGAAAGAATTGCTTCCCGGTTAAGCGGGGAATATGCAGCAAAAAAGCCTCCTTTGACGGAGGCTTTTTTATTACTGGGCTTAGAAGAACTGGTCATAGCCCCCAGCGGTAGCAGCATCGATTAAATATCAGGAGACCATCATGGTAAAAAAGAGACACACTATTCCGTCTGGTCGTTTAGTCCGCCTGCAACACAATTCGACACTGCTGCTGGACAACCCTCTCGGGGATCCGGCAAGCCGGAGCATCGATGTATGGCTGCCACCGCAATACGATGAGGCACAATTTGGCACTAAGCGTTTCCCTGTAATGTACGACCTGGTCGGCTATACCGGCACGGGTCAATCGCACACACAGTGGAAGGGCTTCGAAGAAAACCTGCCGGAACGACTGGCCAGGCTAAACCACGAGGAACAGATGGGACCCTGCATTGTGGTCTTTCCCGACTGCTTTACCTCTCTTGGTGGCAATCAATACATCAACTCCAGCGCTATCGGAAACTATGCCGATTACCTGATCAGTGAACTCATTCCATTCGTTGATAATGAGTTCCGCACTCTGGCAGACCGCAATCACCGCGCGTGTTTTGGTAAGTCGTCGGGTGGCTACGGCGCTCTTATTCACGGCATGAAGTACGCCGAACATTGGGGTGCGATTGCAGCGCACTCCGGTGACGCGCATTTTGATTTTATTTATCGCAGCGATTGGCCCAACACCCTGACCCAACTGGCGCGGTTTGCGCCTAAAAAACTGACGGCCGAACATGCCGCTTTGAGCGCGATCGGTCTCGACGATGGCAGAGTGAAGCGCTTTCTTGACTATATCTGGAATCGCTCACGGCCCAATGGCGCAGAAATACATTGCCTTATGAACCTGTGCATGGCGGCGAGCTATGATCCGGACCCTACTGCGGCTAATGGCTTTTGTATTCCATTTGTGGCGCACACGGGTGAAATTATTCCTGCACGCTGGAAACAATGGCTCGCTCACGACCCTGTTCATCTTGTGAATCAACACCAGAGTGGGCTCGCTTCACTAAGGGGCATTTTTATCGACTGCGGGTGGCGGGATCAATACCACATCCACTACGGCTCACGAATGCTCCATCAGCAGCTCGATGAATTGGGCATCGATCATGTCTATGATGAATTCGATGGCACCCATTCAGGCATAGACTCCCGTATGGATATCAGTCTTCCGTGGCTGTACAAACGCATCAGCGAGTAGCCAATAAACGACGGGGCCGCAAACAGAGCAACCTGTGAGAACAACCACCCAATCGGCAAGGCGACATCGCTTAATGGCCAAAAGTCCTTGTCAGCCGAGCATCTGCTGGGTAGCCTACCCCCTTTATCCAGGCAAGTGACAGGGAACCCCATGAATTGGCGCGACAAAGCTCTTAGCTACGGACTCGACCCTGAAGAGGTTCCACGAGTCTACGACCGCTATGCCATGCACAGGCGCTACAACGAGAAAATGGGCGCTGCAGTCCTGCCTATGAGCAATTGGTACAAGTGGTACCGAATAGAGAAGCTATCGGAAGGTCATGCAATGACGCAGGCTCCGGCGGAAGGCTGTTCAGTAACCGAGGCCTCGCCAGGGCAAATCCCCACTGGCCCGCTTGCCACCGAGACCCAGTTTTTAGAACTCCTCGAGCTCTACGCGCAGCGCTAAGCAGATGCTCTGCCCATCAGCGGTGGATCATGCGCCGCACACTGGTCGCGCAAGCTCTGTTGGCAACCTATGCAACGCTTGGGGCAGGTAAAATCATGGCTGTCTATTAGGTCGCCGGTATTTTAACCGTCATTTTGCCCCTGCCGCTGGAGCTCATACATGCACTCTTTTCGCTCTTTCACTGATCAACTGGAGCAATCCGGCAACTTGATTCGCATTACGCGCGAGGTTGACCCTCGTTTTGAACTTCCCGCGCTGGTCTCGCAGCTGGAGAAACAGCGCCAGAAAGCCTATATCTTTGAGAACGTCAAAGGGGCTGAGTTTCCCTATGTGGGTGGGTTTTACACAGACGCTTGCCGCATAGCCGATGCGTTGGGCAAGCGCGATACAGCGAAAATGCGGCACCGGGACCTCCAAGCGGTATTTACGCGGGCCATGATGAATCCGGTCGCTCATACCGTTAAGACTGATGCCAGCTGCAAAGACATCATTAAGACGGGCGCAGACGCCTCGCTCGCCCATCTGCCTGTACCGACATTCTTTGAGTTCGACAGCGGCCCATTTATTACTGGCGCCGTCGGCGTGAGTCGTCATCCTGATACCGGGCAGCTGAACGTTGGCTTCTATCGCACGCTTATCCTTGATGACAACACCATGATCATTAACGCCAGCTCCATGAGTGACCTGCGCAAGATCTATGCTGCTTACGAAGCCCGTGGTGAAGAGATGTCCATTGCCATGTGCATTGGCGTGCCGCCTGCACTGACGTTCTCCGCATCCGGCAAGCACCCTCCTGGTGTATCGGAGCTCGATGTGGCCGGCGCACTGCAGGGGTCCCCCATTGAAATGGTGCAGGCCGAAACCAGTGATCTGTTGGTCCCCGCCGACTCTGAAATAGTCATCGAAGCGAAGGTCGACTTCTCGCGCAAGCAGGAAAATGTGCTTGGCGAGTTTGCGGATCAGTACGGCCCGGAAACTGCGCCTGTAGCCAAACTGGCAGCGATCACGCATCGTAAAGATGCGATGTATTACTCGATAATGGCCGGCCGTCATCCAGAGCACAACACCATCGGTAACATCTCTGTCTATGGGATTCTCGCGGTGCTGGAAAAAAACCTGCGTGAGCAGTTCGACAACATTAAAGAAATCAATGTCGCCTGTGAGCCAAAACTCGGTACCATGCTGCATATCTTTATCTCTATCGAGAAAAAATCAGATGATGAACCCGAAAAGTTAATTAGGGCAGCGTTTGCGGCAGACGGCGGGCTGTTTCCCGTAAGCACCATTACCAAACGAATTGTGGTTGTCGATGAAGATATTGACCCCTTTAATCTTGAAGATGTCGAATGGGCAATCTGGAGCCGCTTGGGTGATGCCCGTAAGATCATTACGCTACCGAATGTGTTCAGCTGGGAGCTTGAGCGCTGCACCAAAGAAGGTCAGGTCTCTGCCCGTGTCGGCATCGACGCAACCAAAGACCTGGACGATATCGAGGAACTGGTGCGCCCGATTATTCCGGGTGCAGAAAACTACGATCTGGATGACTACGTCTAAGTGCCGGTTGATTTCTTAACAACAGCCACGGACGCACAGAGGGATTTAAAAATGATTAAGCCTTATCAGGCAGTAGCGCTACAGACTAATGTGCTGAATGTTCCAAACCGGAAAGAAGTGCAAAAGAACCTCGACCACATCGGCAATATGATCGATCTAGTGCATCATATGTGCGGTCTCGAATTACCAGTAAAGCTGATTGCCCTTGGTGAAGGCGCCATTCAGGGGTTTATCGATGAAATCATTAATATGGATTCAGCCACCTACATCGAGACCATGGCGGCCGATATTCCGGGGCCGGAAACAGCGTTTCTGGGAGAGAAAGCCAAAGAAAAAGATTGCTATATTATCGCCCAGTTAAAAACTCGAAATCCGAAGTTTCCGGATCGATTTTTTAATACTGTTTTTATGGTCGGGCCTACCGGCGAAGTTATTTATCAGTATCAAAAAAATGTTGTATTAATTGTAGAACACTCAAGCACACCCCACGATGTGTACGACGAGTGGATCAAACTTCACGGTGACAGTATTGATGCATTCTTCCCAGTGGCGCGCACAGCTATTGGCAACATCGGCGGCAGCGTTGGTGTAGAAGGCAATATTCCCGAGTCTTACCGTGGCCTTGCGATGAATGGTGCAGAGATCTTTTATCATGGGTCGTTACCCGAACCTTGGGTTTCACGAGGTATTTGGGAAGTTCAAAATCGCTCCCGCGCCATCGAGAACACGGCCTATATGATCGCTACTAACACCGGGGCACTTGAGGTGGCGGGTCCCAATGGGGTTACCTCTATCGGTGGCGCATTAGGCGGTCAATCGGCTATCTACAACTACAAAGGCGACGAGATGGCTAAGTCCACTGTTGTCGATAATGCCTACGTTTCCGCCGAGATCAATATCGAGGCTTTGCGTTACTATCGCGAGAATGCCCGCTTTCAGAACTGGATTCCTTTTTTACGCACCGAGATTTACCGCAGACTTTATGATGGCAGTTTATGGCCAAAGAATAACCCTCCGATGCAGCATGAAGAGGCCGATGAAATTTTCTACGATACAGTGAAGAAGCTAAAGAAAAATGGCACCTTCACCGACTCCAGCGATTAACCAGCTATTTTAGGGGAATTTAGATGATGGAAATGACTGAAACTTTCATTTTCTGGAAGTACCTGCACATCCTGATGTTCGTCGGTTGGGTCGGTGCAGATATGAGCGTATTTTTATCGGCCAAGAAATCGATAGACGCGAGCTTACCATTCGATACTCGCATCACGTTGTTGCACATGGCGCTGCGGATCGAGCTGATTCCACGAACGATGTGGAAAGCCGCTCTGCCTCTTGGGGTAATGCTCTCGCGCGAGATGGGCTTGTTGCAAATTACAGATATGCAACTGGCCGGCGTCTGGGTATTTAGCATTGCATGGTGGGCTGTAAGCATGACCGGAGCGATCTGGTATGACAAAGAATGGGGTCGTAAATTTGCCCATTTTGGAAACCTCCTGATTTTTGGCGTGGGCGTGGGCCTGATCGCTGTGGCGATTGCTTCGGCCTATGGTCATGGCCCGTTTGACGCGAGTGCTACCTGGCTGCTTTGGAAAGTCGGGCTTTACGGCTTAATCAATCTAACCTGCCTGGCCATAGTGCTGGCTTATGACCCCATGGGTCCGGCTTTCGGTCGACTCGCGGTAGAGGGCACATCGCCTGAGGTCGAAGGGCTTATTACGCGCACCTTTAACATCGCTATATTGCCGATCTGGAGCACCTATTTTCTCGTGATTAGCGTTGCCTTCATCGCCACCACTAAGTTCATTTAAGGAGAGATACAATGCACAAAAGAATTATTGCCATTGCCCTCCTCGGGCTTAGTATTTGGTTTGGTGTTGCTCAGGCATTAACGCTGTCGGTAGAGAGTGATGGCCATATCACGGGTTACGAAGTGGTGCTGTTTTTGCACCAACTGTTGTTTGTGTTCTGGCTGGGCCCTGACCTGGGCCGGTATATCTGGAGCACACGCGCAGCTAATTCGGCACTCAGCCCAACCACTCGAATTACTGCCGGTGGACTGATTAATAAAATCGAATTGTTTCCTAGGGTTTGTATCAGCCTGATGTTAACCGTGGGTGGCATTCTCACCGAGGCTGTCGGACTCACCCACCCCTGGTGGCAGATGGCGGGCATTGTTTTGTTGGGCCCCGTTTGGTTGTCGATGGTACTTATCGGACACTTCCGTGCAAACACCGATCTGGGCAAACTCATCAAAAATACAGACGTTTTGTTCCGGCTGTTTATGACCGCTGCCATACTGGCCTCCGTCAGCTACTCGTGGTCGATTGGCCGTTTCGATACAACACAGTGGGTCGCTGGCAAGCTTGTGCTGTTTGCAGCGATTGTGCTGTTTGGCATGTTCATGCGGATTCGCCTTAAGCCTTTCGATGCAGGTCTTGCAGAAATGGCAAGCGATGGACCATCAGATAAAATTGATGCAAGCATGAGTAAATCACTGGCGAGTGCACGGCCCTATGTATTTGGTATTTGGATAGCCCTGGCTCTTGCCGCTTGGTTAGGGGTCGCCCAACCGGGTTGATAGACACCATCTTCTTTGCCAGTTAATTTAGCAGCACAAAAAAGCCCGCAAACGCGGGCTTTTTTGTGCTGCTAACAGTGTGCTCAAGGGGTCGCAAGCTTTAAACGATACGACTGATTCGCGAATTCAATAACATCGCCGGAATGCATCTTTTTGCGCTTTCTGGTTTCCACCTCGCCATTAACACTGACCAGTCCTTCTGCTATAACCAGTTTTGCTTCACCGCCACTACCGACCAGGCCTTCGAACTTAAGCACCTTGTACAGCTCAACTGGCTCGATTCTTATCTCAATGCCCTGCACTTACCACCTCCCCCCTTATTAAAAGAAGGCCTCGACAACGATGGCGGGGCCTTTATAGCTGCAATCGAGATCGCCTGTTACCTGCAAGCTCACTCTCTAAAACAAAAAGGCCGGGGACTGACGAGCCCCATACCTGAAACCACAGCGGTGATAATTACTGCCCATATTTTTCGGCTCGCGCCAGCCTTTCAGTTACCTCGGGGTCAATGTCATAGGGCTCCCAGCCCTTAGGCGCTGTGTACACACCCCAATCCACCATCTTATTAACCTGATGCTTTACCAGCTCTTCCTGATGCGCCTCGGTAAATGGTGGTTCATCCATGCACAAATTCTTCGGATAGACCCCGCCCTTTGCTTCCATGGCATCGTAGATAACTTTATATTCTTCGTTGCGAATGTCTTTAACCAGGTTCTGCCATTTTCCCCGCAGGCGAAAATCACGCAGTCCATCGATGTTAACAATGGCACTCACCAGCGTTTCACCGCCTCCCTGATATTCCGAAATAACAGTGCCACGATAATCAATAATCTGACTCTTACCACACGAAACCAAATGATCGGGATCGCCGGGCAGTGAAATGGCGCCGATATTGGGCGAGACCACGTAACAGGTATTAAAAATGGCGTGCGACTGATTCTGGATCTGCGCCATATTGTTGCCCATCCAAGGCTCCGGGTATTGGGTACGCCAGATAATTTCGGCACCGTTCATCGCAAGCCCGCGCGCTGCTTCGGGATAACTGCCCTCAGCACAAATCAGTGTGCCAATATTACCGATTTCGGTTTTCGCTACCGGGAAAATGGCTTCGGATAGTTTTACGGGGTCATCGCCATACTTTTCCAGGTAGTGATCCCAGATATCACTCGGAGCCACGTTGGGCTCGCGTTGATAGAACGCCGTTTTGTAATGTTTGTGAATGATGCTGCCCTGCGGATCGATGATGAACGCAATATTAAAAATGCGGTTCTCCATAAACTCGGGGTCTTTGCAAATCATCTGGGCAATAATGTAGGTGTTCATTTGCCGTGCGATATCACCGAGAAAACGGGTCTCCGGTCCGTCGATTTCAGGCACAACCTCGTTGTAAAGGCGGAAATGATCATCACCGCCACCCAATGCCCAGCCGCCTATACCGCCTTCTGAGACCGCTACCAGGCGCACCGGCAGGTCCAGACTGCAGTTCCATACGCCGAAACCGATGCTTTTGGCGAGGCGCTCTAGATCCCTCATGTAGTCATCTCGGGAGATGGCCATGGTGGACTGGTTCTGAATACCAACAACCGAATACTGGAGTGTCATTGCGCGTAATCCTTCTCAAAACGAAACCGAATGGGTAGCAAACCCCTGCAACGTGCATGATACATGCAAGCGAAAACCGCAAAAAATGGGCTTTCCGCAGCATGTTACCTAATGGCTGCAGCCGTTCCATGCAGCGGTCACCGCGATGCCGCCTAGCGCTGTGTATGGCGTGCAGAGAAAGTATTGCGCTAGTATAAGACCCCGAGGATAGATCGCCTGCAAAACTAACAGCGGTCGCTTAACAGCTTCGTCAGCCCCGCTCAGGGCGCTCTCGGCGCTTTTGCGACCCGCCAAAACAAGCGGGCCAGCTTTCCTTTGTCACAGCGCAATCTTTCCACAATATTTTACTCAATTTTAAGGGTACCGACCATGGCAGAAGATCAAACAAGCAATTACGCGGGCGTTTGGGACGGCAAGTTGGGCTTTGGCAAGAAGTCCGCCGTTATCGTTATCGACTTTCTTAAGGGCTACACCACCGAAGGCTCCGATCTATATGCCCCAGGTGTCGTCACCGCAGTCAGCGAAACCCCCGAACTGCTGAAGGCCGCACGCAAAGCCGGCGTAGATATCATTCACACACAGGTGCGTTACAACGAACACAATTATATTGACGGGGGCATCTGGATTAAGAAAGCGCCGGTACTTAAATGCTTGGTTGAATCAAACCCATTGGCGCAATTTAACGATGAGGTACTGCCTGCCCCCGGCGAAACAGTGATTACCAAGCAGTATGCCAGCGCCTTCTTTGGCACAAGTCTTGCGGCAACGCTTACGGCAGCAGGCATTGATACCCTTATTATTACCGGCTGCACCACTTCCGGTTGCATCCGGGCCACCGCTGTAGACGCTCTGCAAAATGGCTTCCGTGCTATTTGCGTGCGTGAATGCTGCGGTGACCGTCACGACGGACCGCATGAAGCCAACCTGTTCGACATCAATGCCAAGTACGGTGATGTCATCAGTAAGGCTGAATGCCTCGAATACCTAAACAACCTTTAATCCACCCGACTCCTGCGAAATTAATTCTACGAGGATTTAAATCATGGCGTTCCATACCCCTATCAAAGGTCGCAAAATCAAAGTTGCGAAGTCTCCACGTCGCTCATTGACGCAGAGCAAGCATTACGACTTTCAGCCTATTATCGATCGCAAGCCCTTTACCCTGCCTCAGGGTGCGCGTGTGGCAGTTATTCCGTATATCAACATCGAGCATTTTCCCGCTGCGATTCCTGGCACTCCTCTTATTCCCGGTACCGCTGGCTTTTCACCTGACCCGCTGAACTATGGCTGGCGTGATTATGGAAATCGTGTTGGTCTCTGGCGCATGATGGACCTGATGGACAGCTTGGGTATGCGCGGCACGGTTTGCCTGAATGGTGAGATCATTCGTGAGTACCCCAGAATTATTGAAGAAGGTGAAGCGCGTGACTGGGCCTGGATCGGTCACGGCATCAATAATGCACCTGCAAATTTCATTGGTAATGTGCGCAACCCCGATGGTTCTCTGAGCGAGCTTTCTGAAGACCGTGAACGCGAAATTCTCGAGTACACGCTCGATGGCATGAAGAAAGCTCTCGGTCGCAAGACCAAAGGTTGGTTATCGCCATTTTTGACCCACACTGATAACACACCAAGACTGCTCGAAGAGTATGGCGTTGAATACCTCTGTGATTACACAGCTGACGATCATCCATTCCGCTTCAATACACCGAAGAAAAACCTGATTTCAGTTCCGTACACCGTTGAACTGAATGACATTCCAGCATTCCTTAATGTAGGTGTATCATCAGAGGCCTTTGGTGACATGATCATCGATCAGTTTGATGTTTTATACGAAGAAGGCGCAACCAATGCCCGTTGCATGCCAATCTGCCTGCACACTTTCCATGTTGGTCAGCCGAACAAGTTCAAACATCTCAAACGTGCATTTGAGTACATCGCAAAGCATGACGATGTTTGGCTAACAACCGGAGACGAGCTGAACAACTGGTATCGAAAAAACAATAAAGCGAAGAAGTAAGTCATCAGCCAGGCTCTGCGCTTGGCAGACAGAAAAACAAAAAGCCGGCCTTCTGGGCCGGCTTTTTGCTGCCTGCCACACTCGATCTGCACCACCCTTTGGGCAAAACGCCCATCTGGCTGGGCAAGTCACCTCAAGCACATTTGCCTCTGCTATATTGTTGTAAATATTGAATTCCTCATGAGGCAAGTTGTTATGGCATGGATAAAAAAGAACATTCGAGATGCCGCTGAAGGCATCGATACGCCGATTCCCACGCAGATAGTGTCGAATGAAGAATTCACTCCGCTGGCACAAACGCCCGATCAGGCAAAAGTAGAAGCCCGTATTGATGAACTGGCCACGCACTACAGCAACAAGCTTGACGTAAATCGCCGAGATTTTATGCGCAGCACCGGCGGCATGGCAGCGGCGTTTATGGCCATGAACGAGGTGTTTGGTCCGGCCTTTAAGGTTGCCGAAGCTGAGGTGGTCGATGGGCAGGCGCACGCCGAAATGTGGCCGAAGAACGAGTTCATTTTTGACGCCCAAACCCACCATGTGAAAGACAGCATCTCCGGCCCCCTGATGTTCCGCAAGATGACCGGCAAAGCGGGTTTAAATCCGGACTTGGATGGCATCGTCGAAGGCAAAGACACACTTCATCGGGCTAACTTCGTTAAAGAAATTTTCTTTGATAGCGATACGGTAATGGCGATTATGACCGGTGCGGTAATCGGTCCACCTAAGGTGCACGCTCTGCCTGCTGATGAAATGGTCAAGACCCGTAACTTGGTTAATCAAGCGGCCGGCTCACAGCGTATGCTGAGTCATGGGCTCGCCAACCCCGTTGCCGAAAACTGGCAGGAAGACTTTGACTGGCAGGTGAATGAATTAAAAATTGACGGCTGGAAGGCCTACACTGGCAACCCCACCGGAACCTGGCGGCTGGATGATGAAAAAGTGGCCTACCCGTTCTTCGAGCGAATGCAGACAGCCGGCATTACCAATATCAGCATCCACAAGGGCCTCCCGCTACCGGGTCGATTCGAGCCTTTCTTTAAAATTGACGACATCAGGCAGGCGGCGAAAGACTTTCCCGATATCAATTTTATTATTTACCATTCGGGCATGAAGAACATGATGACTATGTTGCCGCCCGGTGAAAATGGCATAGACCCCAACGGCTACATTCCATGGACAACCGACCTCGTAAGAATGCGTGAAGAGAACCCATGGATGACAAACGTGTACCCCGAGCTCGGTGCGGTGTTCGGGCACTCGGTAATTACCCATCCTGATGTGGCCGGACATTTGCTCGGTCAGTTAATTGGGGCATTCGGTGCAGACCATGTCATCTGGGGAACCGATGCTATCTGGTGGGGCTCTCCGCAATGGATGATTGAGGCCTTCCGGCGATTCCAAATTTCCGAGGCATTGCAAGCACAGTACGGTTACACGCCGATTTCCGATGCCGACAAGTCGCTCATTTTTGGCCCCAACCTTGCCGGGCTTTACGGCATTGATGTTGATGCTGCGCGCACAGCCATTCCAGGTGACGCGCTCAGCGGCATGAAAACCGCGTACCTGAAGGACGGCGGTGATGCCAGCAATACGGCCTACGGCTGGGTTGCCGTTTAAAATGCGCAGGCGCTGATCCATGAGATTGAGAAACACGCTGCTTGCAATGGCGCTGGTGTCAGTGAGTGCTGTTGCCGATGACGCCAAGGTCTTTGCCCTGGATGAGAATCAATGCACCCCCCCAGCTGCGTCTGAACTTCGTGGTGACGCCGGTAATGGCCAGTCCCTGCATGCAGAGCATTGCGCAGCCTGCCATGGCGCTAGCGGCCGGTCGGAGGTTGTGGTGATGCATATGGACGAAACACCAGAGGATCAGAGCGACCCCGAGTACATGAAGACCCTTCCGGACGTGTATCTTTATTTGGCCATCTGCAAAGGCGGCGAAGGCGTCGGTAAATCCTATGTCATGTCACCCTGGGGCGACTATTTCTCGCACCAGGAAATCACCGATATGATTGCTTGGATTCGTTCTTTCTCAGGCACCTAAGCTCAGCACTTACCTTAAACAGCACACCTATTACTCACCCGTGTATTTCGCAAAATCCACAGTAAAATCGGCAAAGGTCGCGTTTGGCTCGAACGATAAGGGGCGGTAGGTAACATGACCATAGCCGCCGACTAAGGAGGTTGGTTTAATCAGCCCCGCTGTAGACACTACTGCCCCGAAGTTCTGGCGCCCACGGAACATCATCGGATCCCAGCCATGGTACATAAACGTCATGCCCGGCTGCATTGATGACGACACATGCGCCATAGCAATGAACTCACCAAGACTATTAAACACTCGAATCAAATCACCATCTGCCACGTCGCGCTCTTCCGCATCCCGAGGACTGACGTAAATATCCGGTTCGCCGCGTTGCAGGCTGAGCAACAACGAATCGTCGCGCCAAGTACTGTGGATACCATGACGGGCATGACCCTGAAGCATTCTTAAGGGGTAGCCCTCATTGCTTAGTGGTCCTTTATAGGTGGGCAGAGTCTCGCCCTCCTCCATAAACCAATCATGATCCATGTAGTACTGCTGGCGGCCCGTCAGCGTAGGGTACGGCACCTTATCGCGAACAGCCTGTATCAGCGTCGACCCATAGGGCGAATCAGTATCGTACATCACGGTCTCGGTGCCGGGGTTACGCATCATCCCGCGAGCGGCCATCTCTTCAAACGAAACCTGCGGCAACCCGTGGTTATGATCGATCAGAAACTGAATGACGTCACGGTTGGTTTGCATCTCGCCGCCCATCGTAAACTGATCGTAATACGCCGTAAAATCGCGGGTAACAGGCATACCCATAAAGTTATCTTCCACCGGGGCAATACCGCGGGCTTTAGCGCGCTCACTAATTGCTTTAGCGAAAGCTTTGTATATAGCAAAGTCATCCAGCGACTCGCCAAGCGGCTCAACCGCTTTATCCAACACTTGAACATAGGGGGTGCGCGGCTCGAGCATAAAATCTTCCCGCTCGTAATGATGAGCCACCGGCAATACATAATCGGCATACATAGCCGTCATTCCCATATCCGGTGCGCACACGACTATGGTTTCGAGTTGGTCGAAAGCTTCTGAACGCCAGCGCTTGCCTGATGCCCGCCAGTTGGCCGCATTACTGCCCGAATAAATACCCATCTTCCATTTGACATCGCTGTAATCGGGAAACCAGCCGTTCTCGATGGATTTCTCGAAATACTCATCGACATGCTCAGCCAGTTCATTTCCGTACATCTGCTGATTCAGCTTCTTATGATCTGCATGGGTGTAATCCCAGCGAGCCATGGTGGCAATTCGCAATGTGGGCGGAAGATTTGAGAACATGAACGCAAACTGGTCGGCTTCGTGAGGCATGTTCCATATCTGCAGACCACCGCCTGGCTTTCCGAGACTGCCGGTTAATGACAGCAGAAGTAAAAATGCCCGCTGCATGAGATCGCCATGCAACCATTTACAGATGCGGTAACCCGAGAAAATCATGCCCGGGTCTGCAGCACCAAATTTCTGCGCAAGGTCAACAATGACCTGTGGGTTCAGCCCGGTTATTTCAGAGACATACTCAGGGGTGTATTTTTGGCACTCGGCTTTCACCTTCATAAAGACAGTGGAAACCGCTATGGGGCCTTCTGCTCCATTGACGACCCACTCGCCCTCCAGCGCGGGCACAATGCCCTCCAATTTAAGACTGCCCGTGTTCATAACCGGCACCATCGAACCGGGTGGTGGCTTCGGCGCGCCGGTAGCAGGCGCCTCAAGCATCTTGCCGCTGACCTCGTCCCAGATATAAAACAGGTTGTCACGTGCGTCAGGGGTACCGAGAACATCGGTTTCACGGAGAAACTTGCCATTATCCTGACGCACCAGAAATGGCATGTCAGTTTGTTCACGCAAATACGCCGGATCAAACTGACGCTCAACAATAATGAGATTTGCCATCGCCATGGCAAGCGCTGCGTCAGAGCCCGGCTTAGGGTTCAGCCAACTACTGGCATGCATTGCCGTCGGCGTGAACTCAGGTGAAATCGCAATGACCTCGGTGCCGTTGTACTTGGCTTCCCAGAAAAAATGCGCATCCGGAATACGGGTAACCGCAGGATTGCAGTACCAGATTAGGCATACTTTCGACTTAAATACCGCAGCCATGGTATCGGCCAGCAGTGGCACACCCGTGGTCATATAGACCCCGATCGGCAGATCGCCGACGCCGGCAAATGCTTCCGGTACTTCACACCCGGCTATTGTTGCGAAACGACCCAACGCAGCAAATGAGGCACGCTTCAACACCATCTGGGTACCCAACTGCGTGCTGACAGACCGCGGGCCAAACTCCACGTTGTAATCAATAAACTTGTCGGCAATCTCGTTGAGCGCCTGATCCCAGCTAATGCGTTCCCAGTGGCCCTCGCCGCGACCGCCGGTTCGTTTCATTGGGTAAAGCACCCGCTGCTTGCCGTACATATACTTCGCGTGTCGCAGGCCTTTCTGGCAACCTCGGGGGCCATAGTCGGGAACGTCAGATTCAGATTGCCCGTATTCGCCCTGCTGTTCTTCGCGCCAGGCAATGCCATTACGGACGTAAACATTGAACGCGCAGTTGCCGGTGCAGTTAGTGCCGTGAGTGCCACGGGCGACGCTGTCCCAAGTCCACTTATTTCGCTGCACATCTTCCCAACGGCGATAAGCGCTTGGACTGGAATCCTGAGCGGCTACGGTACCGTAGCGCAAGCCCAGTACGGCGGCACTGGCACCGCCAATAAAACGTCGTCTATT
This sequence comes from Gammaproteobacteria bacterium, assembly GCA_029245525.1. Taxonomy (GTDB): domain Bacteria; phylum Pseudomonadota; class Gammaproteobacteria; order Steroidobacterales; genus JABIQA01. The sequence continues at coordinate 18,939 of JAQWPD010000088.1, forward strand.
CGTTTCAAGCCTACTGCCGTCCATGGTTTTTCCTTATTTTAGCTTCACCCAAATTATAGCACCCGGAGCCGCTATGCCATTGTCGTTTTGGGTTATATCGTTGTCGCTGGTAATCACGCTAATCGTCGGACCCATCCCAATCATGAGAGCCGGGCATTACAAAGCTAATATCCGAGTCTTGCCCTAATGCGAGCTCGACCAGAGGCATTTGTTCATTGCCAATATACAGCCTGTCGCCGATGCTGAACCCAGGCGTCGCAAAGCCTTGCTTTGCCAAATACTCCTGCAGATTTCGCTCCAGTGCAGCGGCAACCACCGGTTTGGCCAGCCAAGCCTGCAGCTCCTGCAAATTAAGCTCACACGCCTCGGCCACATCCAGCAATACCGGCAGCTTTGAAATGTCCTTAGCCTGCGCCCAGTGCGCATTAAATACCCCAGCAATAAAGCCTTGTTCTTGACCATACTCAGTGGCATACAGTGTTGCCAGCAACGCATTTTGCGAGTCGACTCTGGCATCGAACTCGCGTTGTACCGACAGCCCACAGTAATCAAGCCAGGCCATCCAGGTGCGGGCCGCACTGGCCTGTTCCATTGCGGATGGCTTGCTAAGCTCTGGCAAACGATTAGGGAACTCAGAGCACTGCAGTGGACGCCATTCAATTCGCGACATCGTGCGCATAGCTGCTTCATTTGCCCGGTTAAACGCGACAAAGCTCCACGGACAATCAAAATCAAAAAAAGCGTCAACCAGCGGTGTTGCTGTGGATGGATAATTGCTCATAATTGCGTAAGACTTGGTTCAGTCATTCTTGCGAAGCTCAGTTTTAAGCACCTTGCCATTAGCGTTCCGGGGTAAAGAATCAATCATGACAATGTCCTTTGGGATTTTAAAGCCAGATAACTGCCCGTCACAGAATGCGGCAACAGACTCAGCATCGACCGGAGCTCCTGCCTTACCCACGACGAATGCCCGCAAGCTTTCGCCCCACTTTTCATCCGGCACACCCACAACGGCCACATCGGCAATATCAGGGTGTTTAAACAACCACTCTTCAATTTCTCTGGGGAAGATGTTGTAACCGCCCGAGATAACCATGTCTTTTTTGCGGTCGACAATGTAAAGATGCCCCTCATCATCCTTCTTGGCCATATCACCAACGGTCACCCAGCCATCACGAAAGGCCTCTGATGTTTCTTCATCTCGCTGCCAGTATCCATTGAATAAACAGGGACTTAAAGTAAATAATTCGCCAACTTCCTCAGGTGCACATTCTTCGCCATCATTATTGAGCAACTTAACCTGAGTGTAGGGAAATGGCTGGCCGACGCACTGTTGTTTGCGCAACTGATCTGCTGGACGCAGATTTGATACGACACTGGCTTCAGTCGAACCATAAGTCTCATGCAACAAGCCTTCACCAAAATAATCGACCAGAACTTCTTTTAGCGCCTGAGGCATGGCTGCGGCATTAGAGATAACCGTGCGTAACACGTTATTGCGACCCGCATCGAGTATCGCTTGCTCCTGCGCCATCATTACTTTGAAATGCGTTGGTACACCAAAGAAACCCGTGATCCCTCCGGAGGCATACGCGCGCAATACGGCTTCGGGTTCAAACTTCGTCATAATCTCGCAGTAACCGCCAAAAAATGCCGGTGCTAGAGCAAATAACATCCCAGCGCCATGGCACATGGGTGCAATTGCCAGAAACCGATCATCCGGCGAGTAACAGCCGTATTCAACCGCACAAGAAAATAGCGTAATCACGCGTGAGCGATGAGGAACTAAAACGCCCTTCGGCTTACCGGTAGTGCCTGAGGTGTAGGGAATAACAAAAGTATCCCACTCATTTATTGCCGGCAGCTGTATGGTGGAGCCGGCCTGTTGCAGCCAGCTGTCGAGCTCATCGCCGATAACAATAATGGTTGTTGCCGTCGCAAACTGCGAATCTTTCAATGCTTCCGCACATTCTGCATCGGCAAATACCACACGAGCACCCGCATCATCGCAGACAGCAACAATCTCGTTTGGCGTTAAGCGCGGATTGACCGTCGCCAGCGCCACACCTGCCTGCGAAGCACCAACGAGAATTTCCATAAACTCGATGCAATTCTGTGAAACGATAGCGCCATGATCGCCTGGCTTCAGCCCGAGACCAGAGCTTAAGACACTGCTGATGCTATCCATCCGTACGACAAACTCGTGGTAAGTTCGCAGCGTCTGACCGCATTTATAAACAACTTTTTTCGGATTCCGTTGCGCTGCTGCGCGGATGCCACCGGCCAGTGACATGTGGCGGAACCCAATAGGTAAAGGCATTGTGTTTGGGTTGGTCATTTTAGTAAGTGTGGATCCTGCTAGGTAAAGTCAGACATGCATTCAGAAATTACGCGGGGAGTTTAAATACCCTCAATGCATTGTCACGCATAAGCATCTGCTTAGCTTCAGCATTCATTCCAAGATCGTCGACCTCTTTGACCGCACGCTCCGGATCAATCACGGGCCAATCTGTGCCAAACATAACCTTATGCCGACCGTAGGTATTGGCGTAATGAACATAAGATTCGGGCCAGTATTTCGGCGCATAGGCATCACCCGCGGTGTAGACATTTTCATGCTTCCAGCACATAGAAATCATCTCGTCAGTCCAAGGTACACCGATATGAATACCAATCAGCGCAAGCTCGGGAAAATCAATGGCCACTTGATCCAGTGCGATAGGTCGGCCTACGCTAGGCAGCCGACGGGTCTTTGAATACACAAGGTTGTGTCCGACCTGCATCATTATGGGAATGTCCAGCTCACAGCACTTTGAATAATACGGGTAATACTTAGCGTGATCTGGCGCCAAGCCAAACCAGTGTGGGTACAAATGGGCACCCACAAAACCATATTCTTTAACGCCCTGCTCTAGGTCATAGATACCCTGCATGCCCCGGTATGGATCCACACCGGCAAGACCAGAGAATCGATCAGGATGCTCGGCGCAAACCTCTGCAACTCGCGCGTATGGAATTTCAAAGGACTCACGAACATTGAGATCCCCGCAGCGAACAGCGATGAGCAGAGAACGTTCAATACCCGCCTTATCCATTTTCTTGAGGTAATCCTCAATCTCAACGCCATTGCGCATGTATTCCGGCATGCGCACCTGAGCCTTGAACTCGTCATCCAATCCCGTTTGCCCATTGGCTACCGTATCCGGCGTGAACAAATTACAAACGATATCAATTGAACCTGACATAGATCACCACTAAATAAACGCGGCACCAACCGGCAGGGCCGGTAGTGCCGCAATTAACTACAATAACTCAATCCGACCGTCTCGCCGGGTATTACTGGCCGTCGAGATCCCAATCACCGGAAGACCGCGAACGCACGGGAATGCCCGCCATAAGAGGTGCCTGTGTTACCGGATCGTAGTTCACAGCATCACCTTCTACGATAACCCGCTCATTCACTGTAATCCAGTTAATCAGCGAACCATCGAGCCGGAAAAAGCCTGTCCAGCCACGCTCTTCGCCGGCAACAAAATGGCCGTGTTTAACCATCGCCGGGCGGAAGAAATACGTGCCTGCGTCAAGCGTGCCAAAGTTATAAACCAGATGACCGTCAAGCGTATAAGCCTCCTCGAACACCGGATGATGCACAAGGCGGTTATCCGACCAGCCCGGAGGCGCCCAAGCCAGCATGGTAACGAAGCCTTTCTTATTATCATCAGCTGGCGCAGGGTCATGATACAAGAGCTTCAGTTTTAGGAAGCGCTGGGTATCGCCTTCGTACACATTGGGCATCCACTCCATACGATGGCTTTCAACAATAGTGAGTTCTCCGGCTTCGGCCGAACCCGTATTACCGCCCCGCAAGACAAGCTTGTCTCTGTTCTTTTTAGATCGGGTAAAACCCCAGTCGCCGTATTCGCGAAACAGCAACACTTCTGAGCCCTTCGCGACTGACATCTTTGGCACTTTCAGCCCGCCGGGCGCGCGAATATAAGCGCCCTTACCCAACAAGCGATCGCCTATTTTTACCGCACCTTTAACAACATACCATTCAATGTCGGCATGGGCATAGCCTTCCGGACGATGCCAAGCCGTATCAAAAAATACGTGTGTAGATGCAGAACCGTCTTCTTCATCTACCGATAGGTTTCGCTGAAACGCCCTGCCTTCACCACCCGGCAGTTCAGCCGGATGCAAAACCAAATCGGAATCTTGAATCAATTCAACATGAGGTCGCACTGTTCTCTCCTGAATCGCAAATCTGCCACGCTGCTCTGACAGCAGTCCGGGCACTAATGTTTATGTGTAACAACCTACTTCTTTTTGGCTGTTTTCTTCTTGCTGGCTTTCTTCTTGCCGGCTTTCTTTTTGCTGGCTTTAGCAGGCCGTTGCTCACGCATCATAATGAGGTCATCCATAAATGAGTGCGTCATCCTAACCGCCTCAATGAACTCTTCCACTAGATGGTCCTGGGCAACGGGCACCGCACCCGTCTCATCACGAGCCGCTTTGACTTGACGCCAAAGCTTTTGCTGCAGTTTTTGAGTCTGTTCCACCGCGTTAATGAGATAGTTCATGTGGAAAAACCAATCCCCACGGATAGATGAAAAATCGACGTCTTGATCTGACACAGAGTGTCTCCTCGTTAAAAATATAAAAACAGTCTGTTGAACACTTGCGGGCGAATACCCACGAACCGAAGAATACAGTTGAAACCTTTATCACAGACTATTATGCAACACTTACATCCATGCTTTGGTCATACCCAATCCGTTAAGTAGAGTAAGACAGAATTGCCATTCTTTTGGGTGTATCTCACCTGATAGAAAGGCCCACACGCCGTGACCTTCATGAAGCATGACCTCAGCGCCCAATCGCGTTAGAATGGAAGCAGCGTTTTAATGCTGCAGTGGGCTCAGGCATAAGGACACGGTCACATGATCAAAAGCTTTGCGCTAGCGGGATTTGTGGGCATAACCTTGCTTACGGTCACTGCTGCACCACCCAAGATGGCGAAACGCTTTGATGAAAATGCTTTACGTCATGCGGTGGGCATACACCATCGCCACAAGAACTCGCTGCACGGCAGTCAGAACATCCGCGGCAGCGGTATCGGACGTCGCAAAAGCGATGGCAGAACGGTGATCAAGGTGTATTCCAGCAACCGCGATACCAGCAATATCCCTGTTTCTGTAGACGGCATGCCTGTTGAAGTCGAGTATGTCGGTGAGATTAAGGCCTTTCGGGCAAAAAAACCGCGGCGCAAGATGAAGGACCGACGCAGGTCACGGGTGAACAGTTCCCTCACAGGGGGGTCAGTTCTGACATACGATACCCAAGCCGGCAGCATTGACCGCCGCGACCGCTTCGACCGGCCTGTTCCTATTGGCATTAGTGTCGGGCACAGCGATGTCACCGCTGGTACGCTCGGTTGCAGGGTTTCGCAGGGTTGTCACCTGTTCGCTCTGAGCAATAATCACGTGCTTGCCAATAATAACGAGGCTGACATCGGCGACCCAATAATCCAACCCGGCACTTTTGATGGTGGCAGTGCACCAGCCGACACAATTGGCGTGCTATACGACTATGTGCCGCTGAGCTTCACCACCAGCTGCACTGTTAACACCTGCAACCGGATTGATGCTGCCATCGCTGAAGTCACAGGAACCTATGT
>JAQWPD010000090.1 GCA_029245525.1 Gammaproteobacteria bacterium
GCTGTATATGGTGGGTTCTATGGGTTGTGCCAGTACTCTCGGGCTTGGGCTTGCCATTGCACAGCCCCACCGGAAGGTGTTCGTGGTTGATGGTGACGGCGCTGTGTTAATGCGCATGGGCGCAATGGCAACGGTGGGTTACGAGCGACCGGCAAACCTCATTCATGTGCTACTGGATAACGGTTTGCATGAGTCTACCGGCGGCCAGGCAACTGTTGCCGGGTCTGTCGACTTTTGTGGCATTGCACGCAGTTGTGGCTATGAGCACATTGAAAGTATTGGCGAACCCGATGATTTGCAGTCAGGTCTCGTTACCGCTCCTGATGGGGTGGCATTTTTTCATGTTCCGACATTGCCGGGTATTCCCGAAGATTTGCCACGTCCTGATATAACTCCGAAAGAAGTTGCACGGCGTTTGCAGAATTTTATTGCTGGCAACTGACCGTATACGACAGCTTCGCTGCATGAGTTTTTGAGGAATCTATGTTGAGACAGGTATTGCTGAACCCCGGGCCAGTCACGTTAAGTGACGGCGTTCGTGCGGCCTTAACCCGCGGCGATTGGTGTCACCGTGAACCTGAGTTTGCGGAGCTTATGCAGAGCATCAACCGTCGTTTAGCCCACGTGTATTCGGATACGGCAGAAGACTTTGAAGCTGCAACTCTAACGGGTTCAGGAACTTCCGCGGTTGAGGGTATGCTGCAGAGTTTTGCACCTTGCGATGCCAAGACTCTTGTGGTGTCGAATGGCGTATACGGCGAACGCATCGCGGCGATGCTAAAAGTACAGGGCAAGCCCTTTGTGTCTACCGAGGGCGAATGGTTGAGTGCCATCGACTTAAATAAGGTCATCGCTTTGCTCGATGCCAACCCGGACATCACGACAGTCGTTAGCGTTCATCACGAGACCACTACCGGCCGCTTAAATAATTTAAACGAGCTTGGCGGGCTCTGCAAAAAGCGGGGGCTTGATTTATTGCTTGATGCGGTGAGCAGTTTCGGTGCCGAGCGTATTGGTTTTGACGAATGGAACGTGGCGGCTGTTGCCGCAACCGCCAACAAGTGTCTGCATGCTGTCCCTGGGTTGTCGTTCGTATTGGCGCGGAAGTCGGTTTGGTCTCGGGAATCGCAGGCCTGCAGCGTGTACCTGGATCTTGTTAAGTATCATCAGATGCAACATGCGAGCGGGTTTTCTCCATTTACCCCATCGGTACAAGCGGCCTTCGCTCTTGATGTCGCTCTTGATGAATTGCAGCAGCATGGTGGTTGGGAGCGACGCGGAGCGACCTATCGAAGTCGCGCAGCGCGCATTGCAGAAACGCTGGATGCGTTGGGTGTCAAAACGCTATTGCCGCGAGGGGAGTATTCCGCGGTGCTGTGGACATGGTTGCTTCCTGAAGATTGGAGTTATGAGCGCTTGCATGATGAATTGAAAGCGGAAGGTGTCGTGATCTATGCGGGGCAGGGTAATTTGGCTTCGAGCGTTTTCCGCATAGCCCATATGGGCGATATAGACAGCGATCTTGAGCGTGTGCGCGATATTTTAAAGGGGTGCTTTGCATGAAGCCGGATGCTGCGATAATACTCGCCGCTGGCTTGGGATCGCGTTTACGCGATTCGCATTCCGGGCTTCCTAAGGGCTTTCTGCGTCTCGGCGATGAGCCAATTGTGGTCGAGTCAATTAACCGGCTGCGCCTGGCAGGCGTGCAGAAAATTATAATTGTCACAGGTCATCTCTCCGAGTTTTATGAGGATTTGGCTGCCGGCGATGCAGATATTTCGACCGTTCACAACCCGAAGTACGCAGAGTCTGGCAGTATGTACTCGCTGTGGTGTGCCCGCGATCGGATTAGCGGCAGTTTTCTGTTATTGGAATCTGATCTGATCTATGAGCAGCGGGCATTGGATGTGTTGCTCGCTGGTCCCGCCGAAGCCATTTTGTTATCGGGTGGTACCTTGGCTGGAGACGAGGTTTATGTGGAAACTGAGGGCGAGGGCCGAAGTAGCCGTTTGTACGCGATGTCGAAGGATGCTGGCGCACTGGGTGCTGACCCTGCGGGAGAACTGGTTGGGATAAGCCTGATTTCATCTGAGTTACTCCAGTATATGCTTGAGTATACCGAGATGGAGCTGCGCCAGGACAACCTGCAGGTTGATTATGAAACCGATGCGCTAGTGCATGCTGGTCGGCAGATGCCGATTGCCTGCCCCGTTGTTGAGGATCTGATCTGGAGCGAGATTGATGATTCAGCTCATTTAGAGCGAGCGCGAAAGAGCATATACCCGCAGTTGCTGGCAAAGTCTGCTCAGTAGAGTCTGGCCTCTATAAAAGCAGGTTTTCGGGATCAAGAATGCTGACAAATGATCGGAGGGCTGCGGTAACATTAGACCCAAGATTTATGCCTTTGCGTTAGATTGTCTGTGATAACACCATTGATATGAGAGCTATGAAAAAATTAACCACACCTTCTCACTCAGCCTTGCGGCGTGATATTTGTATTGTTGTGTTGGTCAGCGCTGCTGGATTTTCAGCGCCAGCCTTCGCGTATCTCGATCCAAGTACCGGTGGCATGATTCTCTCGGCCATATTGGGTTTAATAGCAACTCTTGGGCTGATGGTAAAAACCTATTGGTATAAGCTAAAGAACATGTTTAGCGGCAGTAAAACCGCGCAGACATCGGCTTCCCCCCGCACCGCAGATGATAGCAATAAGGCGGATAATTCAGACTGACTTAGATCGCACAGCATCTTAGGGCTGGCGTTTGCGTCTGTGCAGACTACAATCCACTTGTCAGCGGTCTGGCAGGTGGATTTTTGTATGTGTTGTAAGCTTATCATTGCGGAATTAGCCGCGGTGTAAGTTCGGAGCGGTATTCGATGTTTGAGGGTTTAAAGCACTGGCAAGCAATGCGGGCGTTTAAGCAAATTCCGCGAGAGCAGCGTCGTATCGTAATTTACGCGGAAAGTGGTCAGGACTGGCATCACTTCAAGCCTGTGGTCGATCATTTAACCGGAGAGCTTAATGAATCGGTTATTTACATTACCTCAAAGGCCGATGATCTTGCTTTAACCCTGAGTAATCCAAACCTCCGCGCATTTAATGTGGGTGCGGGAGCAATTCGTACTGCATTTTTTCAGTGGCTGGATGCTGATGTCATGGTGATGACCATGGTTGATCTGGACAACCTTCAGCTAAAGCGTTCAATTAATCCGGTGTACTACGTATTTATGTTCCACTCGTTAATCAGCACTCATATGGCTGATCATTCTGATACCTATGATCACTACGATGCGATTTTGTGCGCTGGCCCACATCATGTAACAGAAATTCGTAAGCGCGAATCTCTGCATCAGTTACCGAGAAAAGATTTATTTAAGCATGGCTATCACCGGGTTGAGCAACTGATGGAGCAGCGCCGTGATCCGCCGCCATGCGAAGAAGGCAATATCCATGTGCTATTGGCGCCGTCATGGGGCGACGACACCATTCTTAATGTTTGCGGCGTGGAGATTACGGGCCTGTTATTGGATGCCGGTTTCCGTGTGACGCTGCGGCCGCACTTCCAGACCCGTTGGATCACTCCCGAGGTGATCGATCGGGTGCTGGCAAAGTACGGTGAGCATCCGCAGTTTTCGTTGCAGGAACAACTGGGTGAAAACGACACATTGTTCGATTCGCACATTATGATTACTGATTGGTCTGGCGCCGGAATGGACTATGCATTGGGACTGGAGAAGCCGGTGTTGTATATCGATGTGCCCGTAAAGGCGCGCAATGACATCTGGCCTGAACTGGAACTTGAGCCATTTGAGTCATATATCCGCGACAAGATAGGCACAATTTTGCCGACCGGAGAATTGGATCGCATAGATGTTGTGATTCGCGATCTGATGGCACGGCCGGCCACATTTCGCGATAACATTAGGCAGATCCGTCAAGATTGGGTGTTTAACGTCGGTCACAGTGCTGCGGCTGCGGCCATCGCAATACAGCAGACGGCGGTTCAGGCGGCAGAAAAGCGCGCATTAGCGAATAAGCCGGTTTAATTTAAACGCCTTCCGTTAGTCTGGGTGGCTCGAAATAATGGGTAGACCAACCATGACAGACCAGCCCGCGCCATTGCCCGAGAACGTCCCGCGTCGCACTCTATTGCGTTGGGTGGGTTGGTTTGGTGCTGTGAATGGCGCCATTCTGACTTTGGTTGGTTTGCGTTACCTGATGGGCATTGTCTTGCCCGACAGCGGTATAGCTTGGGTCTATATGGGTCTGGCGTCTGTCAGTCAGTTTGCGCTGTTAGGTACCTTGCCGGTCTTTTTGGTGACACTGCCGCTGGTATTGCTGTTGCCACGGCGCCGTTGGGTGTCTGCGCTGGGTATTCTTAGCGCAGCTGTCTTACTTACTTTACTGATTCTCGATACCCATATTTTTGAGCAGTATCGCTATCATATGAGTGCGCTGACAGTTGTTATTTTTGAGACCAGCACTTGGGTTTTTGCAGGAATAGTGCTGCTGTCGATGTTGGCATTTCAGATTATGCTGGCCGGTATTGTCTGGCGCGCATGCCTTAAGCCACACTCTGGAAAGTCCGGTGTATGGCTTGGAGTACTGCTGGTCCTTGTCGCGGTTACTGGGCAGGGTATTCATGTGTGGGCAGATGCAACTTCATTCGGACCGGTCACCCAGTTCAGCCGTGTATTGCCGCTGTATTTCCCGCTTAAAGCAAAGCGTTCGCTGGTTAAATTTGGTCTTATGGATGAAGCTGAAATGCAGCGTCTGCGAGTCGTCAATCAGGCGCGTATGCCTGAGTCTGGCCAAATTAATTATCCATTGGCGCCAATGCAATGCCTGCCACAATCGGATTCCTTACCGAATATTTTGTACATCGTTGTTGACGCAATGCGCCGCGATCAGCTTGATCCAGAATTAACTCCGGCACTTGCCAGTTTCGCTACTGAAAGTCTGGATTTTCAGAACCACTACAGTGGTGGAAACTCATCGCGCATGGGTTTCTTTTCGATGTTTTATGGGCTGCCCAGTACATACTGGCAGGCTTTTTATAATGCCCAGCTGCCGCCGGTATTGATGGATCAACTGCATGAGCAGGGCTACTCAATGGGGCTGTTCAGCGCAGTTGGTTTTGGCAGTCCTGCCCAGATTGATCGTACTGTGTTTGCCGCAACAGAGGGACCGCTGAAAGGCGTTCAGGGTGCAGATGCAGCAGCACTGAGTGCTGCCGTTACGGCGGGCTTCGATGACTGGCTGGCTAACTTGGCAGTCGAATCGCCATTCTTTGGTTTTCTGTATTACGACCCGGGTTCCGATTGGCCTGCATCGGCGGGTGAGGATGAATCTAATCTGAGCACGGGGGCCGCAACACAGGCAGCTTATCGCCGTGGATTACAGCATGTTGATGGTGAAATTAGCCAGGTGCTAAGTGCTCTGGAGGCATCGGGTAAGGCCGATAGCACCATAGTGATTATTGCCAGTGACCATGGCTATGAATTCGATGAGCTTGGTCTTGGTTATGTTGGTCACGCGACTAATTTCGCGCGCTGGCAACTGGTTTCTAGCCTAATGATGCGCTGGCCAGATAAGCCCGCTGCGGTGTTCTCGCATCGCAGTGCGCATCAGGATTTACCTGTCACATTACTGCAGGAGGTGTTTGCGTGCAGCAATCCGCCCAGCGATTACGCCAGTGGCAAAAGTCTATTCGATACCACTGATTGGGAGTGGCTGATTGCCGGCAGTTACAATTCTCATGCGATTGTGCAGCCGGATAGGGTGGTTGTGACCTATCCCGGGGGGTTTATTGAGGTGTTGGGCGAGGATTACCTTCCTTCGCCAGACCTTAGTATTGATGGCGATACCACTCAGGATGTGATGTTGGAGATGAGGCGTTTCTACCAGTGAGAATTATCAGGTGACACTTTGGAGGCCCGCACTAGTAGCTATCTTCTTTCTGTGGATGAGTATGGCTGAGGCTGCTGTGCATGAGCTGCATGTGGGTTCGCAGCAGGTTACTTTTTCGACTCAGGGCGGTGTACCCGTCAAATGGGTGAGTTGTTATCCCGATTGCGAAGCTGAATCTGCGGCGAAGACTGAATGGTTTAACGAGAGAGATGGTTTTATGGCTTGGGCTGTGCCTGAAGAGCCGCAGCAGTCCGCTCGTATTATGGCCAGTGAGTTTGATTTTGCTATCGTGGAAACCGACTCCATTGTGGAGGTTACATTAAGCTCGCAGCAGCTTTTTAATAAGCAACCATTGGTGTTTGTTTATCGACTACCGAAGCACGGCTATCGCGGTGAGATATCGGCCAGCGGCATAGGCGGTCTGGCATTGACCGTTGCTTCCGGCGAGTCATTTGTGCCTGAGCAGCTTCCCGGCTTTGGGAGTATATACAGCAAAGTCCGACCCTTCGTGCTCAATGAGAATGGTCAGGTTTATCTGCAGCCGATCGAGGACGAGTATTCGCTGGTCGATATTAATGTTTCAGCTTCAATAGGTATCCGGAACCGCTATTGGCTATGGCTTGGTGCACCACAAGCTGCGTCGATTGCCGAGTACTCGCTGGTTGGAGAGAACCGACCGATTATCGCAGTTCGCGCCGCTAGCGGGGCTAGCGAAGTGTCGTTGGTAACCTATTCAGGGCCGACCGAGTTAAATGCTCTAGCTGAGGCTAGCCCCGAGCTGCCCGACGTATTGTTTTCCGCTATCTGGGATTGGCTGCGCGTTTTGAGCTTTGGTTTGTTGTACCTGCTCAAGTGGCTGTATGGTTTGGTCGGCAATTACGGTCTGGCAATTATTCTGTTGTCGCTGACAGTGAAAATTCTAATGTTTCCGCTCACCTATATTGCGGATAAATGGCAAGCGCAAGTGAATGCAACCAGCAGTATGCTGAAGCCCAAGCTTGATCAAATTAAAAAGAACTTCAAAGGGGAAGAGGCACATCAAAAAGTTCTTCAAGTTTATAAAGAGCATGACGTATCGCAGTTTTACACCTTGCCGAGTCTGTTCGGGTTTTTGATTCAGATTCCAGTATTTATTGCCGCATTTGATATGTTGGCTGAGAGCTTTGTGCTTGGGCAAGCTGGGTTTTTGTGGATTGTAGACCTTGCTAAGCCCGATAGCCTTTTTGCGTTGCCAGTGGTGCTGCCCTTTTTTGGTGGCCAGTTTAATCTACTGCCATTTGTTATGACTCTGCTGACTATTGTTTGTGCAATTGTTCAGCAAGAAGCCGACCTCACTCCCGATTTGCAGCGATTGCAGCGGATTAAATTATTTCTGATGGCGACCGCGTTCTTTCTATTGTTTTATACCTTCCCCGCTGGAATGGTGTTGTACTGGACAGCCAATAACCTGTTTCATTTGTTGAAAATTTTGCCTGCCCGTTTGCGCCAGTTGGTCAGCTAGCGCATGACAGCCGCTTTCTGGCTGAAATAACAGGCATTTAACTTGTAATACTGTCAGAGGTTGTCAAAATGAATGCCCCTAGGTTTTTATAATAGTAGCGGGTGTCTCACCCGTGATGGAGCAGAATTTTTTGGTTGATGAGGCCTCAACGCTCACCGGATTGGATCGTGCACTGAACGCTGCCCGCGCCGGTGGCGGCATCGATGTTGTTTACACCAAAATTGCTGTTGACTTTCAGAACCTTCGTTTCGATAAAGCGGAAGAAACCATAGCTCAAGGTATTCATGGATTGCTTGAGGGTACTGATGCAGGCGCTGTGGTGCTGACTTTACTAGGGCCCGATAGCGATATTTTCGAAAGGGCACATGTCGCGCGTGCTGATTTCAGTAAAGCCAATCCCTCACAGTTTGAAGGCGACAACTTATCGCAGTGGCCCTGGATCAAAGCGAATCTAAGGCACCTATCACTTTTAAAAATCTGCGATACGCGAAATCCACCGCCGGGTGCCGAGGTGGACTGTCGCCGCCTGGTTGAACTAAAGATCGGGTCGATGCTAATGATCGGGTTTCATGTGCGTGATCAGCTGGCTGGGTTTCTTGCGCTGTGCTTTAGCCAGACCGTTGATAGCATGGATGTTGATCATCAGTTGTTGCTAAAACTGATCGGCTCCAGTTTTTCATCAGGTCTTGAGCGCATTTGGAGCAATAAAGAAATCGAAGACGCTACCGAACATCGTGAACTGGTTATGCTTACTGCCAATGATGGATTTTGGGATTACGACGCAATTGCCGATCGTGTTGAGTTTTCGTCGCAGTGGAAGCAAACCATGGGTTATGCCGGCGAGGCGGCGACCAAAATGCCACCAGACTGGCGCCGCTTAATCCATGAAGATGACTTTGCTCGTGTACAAACGATTTTGAGTGAGCATCTGGCAGGCGAGTCACCATTATTTGAAAGTACTCATCGTATGCAGCGCTATGATGGCGATTGGCGGTGGATGAAATCTCGTGCCAAAGCTTTGCTCGATGAGCATGGGCAGCTTCGACGAATAGTTGGAGTTGAGACCGATATTACTGAGCAAAAAGTGTATGAGGAAGCGCTGTTCCGTGAGAAAGAAAGCGCTCAGATTACGCTGCAGTCCATTGGTGATGGTGTTATCACCACCGATGAAAAGGGTAGAGTGGAATATCTAAATCCTGTGGCGCAAGAGCTCACAGGCTGGAAAGTTAATGATGCAATTGGTCGTTCGCTGGATGAAATATTTCGGGGGTTCCATGAGGAAACCTGTGAGCCACTGGAGAATCCGTTAACACAGGCGATGGATCTTAACCGTTCGATAAAATCTGTTCGACCAAGCTTGCTTATCCGGCGTGATGGTAATGAAATTTATATTGAGAATACGGCATCCCCAATCCGTGATGACCGTTCCAATGTAACCGGTGGCGTGCTGGTCTTTCATGATGTGAGTGAGGCGCGTGAACTGAATCGTCGGCTTAGCTATCATGCAAGCCATGATCTCCTCACCGGCCTTGTAAACCGGCGTGAATTCGAATTGCGGATGGATCGGGCTCTCAAGAGTGCGGGTGCGGGAGAAACCTCATATGCGCTCTGTTATATCGATCTGGATCGTTTCAAAATTGTTAATGATACTTGTGGTCATGGAGCCGGGGATTCGCTGTTGGGCCAGATCGGCGCATTGCTCAAGTCTAAGATCCGCTGGCGTGACAGCCTTGCCCGGTTGGGCGGCGATGAGTTCGGTGTTTTGCTAGAAAGCTGCACTATAGATGAGGCTGTTCTGGCCGCTGAAGAGTTGGTTCAGGCCATTCAGGAGTTTAAGTTTACCTGGGAAGATCGCAACTTTAATTTAACGGCGAGTGCGGGCGTGGTACCGATTAACGCTGAGAATGAGGATGCTACTGCGTTGCTTACGATTGCGGATAGCGCATGTGCTGCAGCTAAGGAGGCAGGCCGCAACCGCATCTACACGTATCAGGAAAATGATATTGATATGATGCGCCGCCGTCGCGAAATCCAGTGGGCCGCACGTATTAATAATGCTCTGGAAGAAGGCCGTTTCGAGCTGTTTCGCCAAACGATTCTGCCATTGAATAAGGATGAGCATGAGCATGGCGAGCATTATGAGCTGTTATTGCGTATGCGTGATGAGCAGGGCTTATTGATATCGCCTGAGTTATTTATTACTGCGGCAGAGCGTTACGGCATTATGCCCAGCATCGATCGTTGGGTTTTTGAAAACGCACTTGCCTGGTTGGTTTCTGAAGCCGATGAGCGAGACCGTTTGGCAATGTGTTCAATCAACCTGTCCGGGCAAAGCTTTACTGATGATAAGTTTCTGCCATTTGTGATCGATCAATTAAGGCATAGCGGTATCGATGCATCAAAAGTTTGTTTTGAAATTACTGAGACAGCAGCGATTGCCAGCTATGCTCAGGCCAGCCGCTTTATTAACGCCTTGAAAGAGTTGGGCTGTATGTTTGCGCTTGATGATTTTGGTACGGGCTTGTCCTCATTTGGTTATCTCAAACACTTCCCGGTTGATTTTTTGAAAATCGATGGCAGTTTCGTAAAGGAAATGCTGCATGATCCGATTGATCGTGAAATGGTGCGTTCGATTAATGAAATAGGTCATCTCACGGGTAAGCAGACCATCGCCGAATTCGCCGAAAATAATGAGATAATCACGATGCTTAAGGGCATGGGGGTTGATTATGCTCAGGGCTATGGCGTGTCAGAGCCGGAACGCATTCTTCGTGCCCAAAACGTTGAGTACGCCGATTAGGGCTAAATGCCTTGTTATTCTTCGAGAAGTTTAAAGCGCATCGAGAGATCGATGGCACTGATGTCTTTGGTCAGTTTTCCTACCGAGATAAAGTCTACTAGGCACTCGGCAATTTCTTTCGCAGTTGTCACATCGACTCCTCCGGAGGCTTCCAGTGAGATCATAGGTGCAATTTCATTGCGCAGTTTTACGGCCTCTTTGAGTTGCGCATGAGTGAAGTTGTCGAGCAGTAATCTATCGGCTTCGGCCCGCATGCCTGCTTCAGCCTCGGCAAGGTTTTCAACTTCCACTTCGCACATTACACCGGGGTTTTGCGCGCGCCCGGCGGCAACTGCTTTGGCAATAGTTCCGGCGGCGACGATGTGATTTTCCTTGATTAGAATAGCATCATATAAACCGACTCTATGATTTGATGCGCCACCGACGGTAACGGCATATTTTTGGGCAAGCCGAAGCCCGGGAATTGTTTTCCGGGTATCCAAAATTTTAGCATTGGTGTGCGCTACCGCTTCTGCGTATTCGGCCGCACAGCTAGCAACCGCAGAAAGGAACTGCAGAAAGTTGAGGGCGCTGCGTTCCCCACTGAGTATTGGGCGCGCAGGTCCGGTAATAACGCACAGTTTAGTATCAGCCGAAATTCGTTCGCCCTCGGCGACCAACCATTCCACCTTTACGGATGAGTCTAGCTGGCGAAACACCTCATCAAACCAGGCGCGTCCGCATAGCACAGCATCTTCGCGGGTGATCACTGTCGCTTTGGCGTGTTGGCTCTCAGCGACTAAAGCAGCCGTCAGATCACCTGAACCGAGGTCTTCTTTAAGTGCTCGGCTCACGTCGGCTTCAACGGTTGGTGTGTAGCCTAAGCTGTCCGGGAATATATGGTATTCAGCAATCATATGTCTATTATATATGCCTATGAAAAATACGCAGTAATAAAAAACCCGGCCTCTGGCCGGGTTTTTTATTAGGCATTGGTTTAGGTTAAAAAATGAAGCTATGGTTGCCTGAACCGACCATGCTCATCAACATAGGTATTGAAAGCAGCGTGTTGGTTCGTGACGCTAGGAATGCTGTTCGTTTGCCTTTAGCAATGGCTTCAGGTGTTGCCTCAACCATGCCCAGTACTTTCTTCTGGTTGGGCCAGATTAAAATCCATACGTTGAACAGCATAATTGTTCCGCACCATGCACCGATACCTATCATCATGCCGTAGGTGCCGCTTAGAGTAAACGCATTGATTAATTCGCCATTTACCATCAGGAATGTTGCACCAGTCAGCCACGTTGCCAGTGCGGCCCAACGAAACCAGAGCAGAGCATTTGGCGCGATGTACTTGGATATGCCCGCACCACCCGGACCACCTTCGTCAGCTGCTGCTGCAGCCAATCCTGGAACCTGAACAAAGTTGAAGTAATACAGCAAGCCAACCCAAGTAACACCGGCTGCCACATGTGCCCAGATGACGAACGCATTAAAATTAAAGCCGTCACCTAGGTCTGTCAAACCAGCAATAGCAAGCGCCATTACCAGACCGGCAACAAGAGTACCCGTAATAGTATTAAGTGGATTCATTTCGTATCCCCATTCTTAGAAAAGCCGACAACAAACATTGTAATCGAACACAATAACCCTTAATTCACGGGGAAGAATAGGGTAGAGGGCCGCATAATTCAATGCAGCGAAACTATTTGACCAAACCGAACGAATAGTTACGCACGCTCAGTCAGTTTAAAGGCCCTTTGATGACCTCCGCACCCCGCCACACCCGACCTATGTCGCCCTG
>JAQWPD010000094.1 GCA_029245525.1 Gammaproteobacteria bacterium
AACTTTAAACCAGCAGTGGCGCAATCACTAGGCTGACGATAGCCATAACGTTGATCAGAATGTTCATTGCCGGACCTGAGGTGGCTTTAAACGGATCACCGACTGTGTCACCAACAACAACAGCTGCGTGCACATCCGAGCCCTTGCCACCGAGATTGCCTTTTTCGACGTGTTTCTTTGCGTTGTCCCAAGCACCGCCTGCGTTGGCCATCGTGAGAGCGAGCAGCACACAGCCGAGCAGGGCACCACCGAGTGCACCGCCCAAGGCTTCCGCGCCTAAGCCGAAGCCGATGGCGGGGGGAACTGCTACAGCCAGCAAGCCCGGTAGCAGCATTTTGCGCAGTGCCGCGGTAGTTGCGATATCAATACACTTGGCATTGTCTGGCTCTGCAGTGCCTTGCATTAGCCCAGGGATTTCGCGGAACTGCCGACGAATTTCCTCAATCATGGTCATGGCCGCTTCACCCACTGCAGTCATGGTGATGCTGGCAATAAGAAACGGCACGACACCACCGAGGAAGAGGCCAATTAAGACCATCGGATCGCCAAGATGCAGCACAAACTCAGGTTTAAATGTTGTTATGGTTTCGACGAATGCAGCAATAATTGCTAAGGCTGCCAATGCGGCTGCACCGATCGCAAAACCTTTACCCATTGCTGCGGTCGTATTGCCCAGTTCATCGAGCGAGTCGGTGATTGCACGGGTATCAGCGCCCAGTCCTCCCATCTCTGCGATGCCGCCGGCGTTGTCGGCGATAGGGCCATAAGCATCCACGGCCATGGTCATGCCAACAGTGGCCAGCAAACCCACCGCCGCAATACCGACACCGTAGACCCCTGCTAGATTTGTTGAGACATAGATGATTGCGCAGATTGTGAGCATAGGAATAACCACTGACTGCATACCGACAGAAAGTCCCGTAATCATCACCGTCGCTGATCCGGTTTTACCGGATTCCGCAATGCGTATCACCGGTGTTGAGGAGGTGTAATACTCGGTAATGAGTCCGATCACCACGCCACCACCGGCACCGAACAATACTGACCACCAGATACCATTATCTATGCCCATGCTGGCCATAAGAAAATAGGCAACAATGATAAACAGAGCCGTGCTGCCAATCATGCCGATACGCAGTGCCAGGGCGGGGTTCGCACCTGAGAAAATCCGCACAACGCCGATGCCGATAATGGAAGCAATAAGGCCCGTGGAGGCCAATGCCAAAGGCAGGAACATAAGTGTGCTTCTGCCATTGCCTTCAGTCATCCCAGGAGTAAGGTCAGCTATGCTGCCAACGGCGAGTGTTGAGGCAATTGCTATAGTGGCAATCATTGCGCCACAGTAAGATTCAAAAATATCTGAACCCATGCCAGCCACATCGCCGACATTATCTCCGACGTTGTCGGCAATAACCCCCGGGTTGCGGGGATCATCTTCAGGGATGCCCTGCTCGAGCTTGCCTACCAGGTCGGCGCCAACGTCTGCACTTTTGGTGTAGATGCCCCCACCGACTCGGGAGAACAGAGCCACTACCGATGCACCCATGCCAAAACCATGAATATTATGTGCGGTTTGCGGATCACCGCCAAACAGATAGTAAACTGCTCCAAGACCGAGCAGTCCGAGAGACGCCACAGCAAGTCCCATAATTGAACCGCCAAAAAAAGCGACTGATAGCGCCGCTGATTGGCCTTGAGTGTGCGCTGCTTGCGTAGTCCTTACATTCGCTTTGGTTGCGGTGAACATGCCGAACCAGCCTGCTGCTGCTGATGAAACTGCACCAGCGATAAAAGCAACCGCAGTCATCGAGCCAAGTGGGCTTAAGTAAATTGCTACAAGAATTGCGGCTGCGAACATAGACAGCATCGTGTACTCACGGCGCATAAACACCATTGCACCCAAATGAATCTGATCAGCGATTCTTTTTAGTTTTTCATCGCCTTCATCATAACTTTTCACAATGAAATAAATTATGACAGCAACAACTAGTCCAACTACACCAAGTATTGGTGGAATCAGCGATAGATCTAACATGGATGTCTCCCCGTTTGTGAGTATTTAATAACTGATAACTGACTAAATAGACGCACTTCCCTAACCGATAAAATAGGTATGTCCTGTTTACATTAAGGTGCTTGCCAATCT
This sequence comes from Gammaproteobacteria bacterium, assembly GCA_029245525.1. Classification (GTDB taxonomy): domain Bacteria; phylum Pseudomonadota; class Gammaproteobacteria; order Steroidobacterales; genus JABIQA01. The sequence goes on from JAQWPD010000094.1 coordinate 2,147, forward strand.
GCTGTGCGGCAAGAACAGGAAGAATCCTACCACGCTTCTGTCGAGAACGGTTCAGTGGGCTTGTGATGCGTATTGGCGCGCCGTAAAGTAGACATTAAACTATGGGGAGGCTTGTATTGGTCATTTTGCGTGTCAAATCGGGTGCTTTTGCTATGCCGGAGTTCTGCGGAGCATTCTGGAGATTCCGACCAGGCTGTTTATTTGAGGGTGAGAACCCTTAATAACTCAGGCTATGCTGCATGAGCCTTCGATCACTAAGTGATTACTGTATGAATACACACACACAACGTGCTTGGTCTCTAATTGTAGCTTGCCTGTTGACGGTAATTTTTGTTGGTGGTTGTGTGGGCAATCGATCGAATGAAAGTGCCAAAGTAATTGTTATTACTCCTGCCTTAGTTGATTCAAGCTTGGTCGTGATTCAAGCTTTAGAGCCCCATTTAAATAAATTGGATACTGGCTTCCAGGCATTTCCGAACCCAGTCGAGCAGGGTTTGGTCTACTTCGATGCGCAACAGTTGGACCAAATGGAAGGACTGCTGTTTAGCTTTCTGGCGGCTCAGACAAGCCTTTGGGATATGGTTAATGCGTTCGGTGGGCTGGGCGCAACATTTTCTGATGACTTGATTAATACTAAAGCGGATGTTCTGGCTACTACGGCAGCATTATTGCTTATCGAACATACCGCCTTTGCGATAAATCAATTTTCCGACACACCATTAACCAGTGAGCTTATTAATCAAGACTATTATCGGTCTGATATTCCCTTCGGTACTTATGACCGTATGGTTGTGAGCATGACGTCGCCAGATTTGCTCGATGCCTTAGTGGCAGCCCAGGAATATTATGCGATCGGGCTTGCCGATCCGCAATCTTCGCTGGTGTTATTGGCCCAAACAGATGCAGTGTACGCCGGCCTTATAGAGCAGCTGCCTGCTCTTCATGATGCTGCGTCCGAGCAATTGCAGCTAGTCGCCATGGCGTATCCATCGCATAAGGCGGCTAAAAAGAAGTTGAGAAAAGGCATTCGGGGTGAGCACAAATACCGATATAAAGCTCGGTCAATTATATTTAAAGAAGTGAGTCGTCTTAAAAATCCTAAAGATCATGTGGTGGTGTTTAGCGACCAGCAGAAGCAAGAAATTTTTAGCCTTTTGCAGCCGGGTGACCTGATTTTAACTTACACGGCAGGCTACATGAGTGACGTGTTTATTCCTGGTGCGTTTAAACACGGTATTACCTATATTGGTACAGAAGCCGATCGGGAGCCCTTAGGCCTGAACGTCAATGATTTGCCTTCGAATGCGATTCGCTATAACCCAGAGGCTCTGATTGCAAACCTTGCAGAGCAATCTTTGCCTAATGGTCAGCAGATTGACATGATTGAAGCCGTAGCTGAGGGGGTTATCTTCAATAATCTTGAGCACATCATGGATACCCATATTGATCGCATGTTGGTGCTCCGGCCCCGTATAACTGATGAGGAACGGGCGCAGTTTATTGTCGAGGTCTATTCGTATCTGGGTGATAAGTACGACTTTCTTTTCGACTTTACCGATTCATCTATGCAGGTTTGCACCGAGCTTATTTATCGAGGGATCAGCGGTAAGGGCGCGATTAATTTTGAGCTAACGATGCGCGCAGGCCACGAAACATTGAGTGCCGATGATATTGCAAACTATTATCTGAATGAGCGCGAAGCTGCCTTCGACTTTGTCTTATTGGTCGAGCCAGAGTCGAATAGCAAGCAGCACGATGCTGTTGTCTATACCGGTACGGAGGGCGAGGCTCGTTTAATGGCGCTAATGGCGCAAGTGCAAGCCAAAGCAGACAAGGCAAAAAAGTAGCCACACATAGATCAATTCAGCGGATTGTCGCACTGTGGGAAAATGTATTTGCGGCGCACCTTGAAGAGCTATCAGCAACGGAAGCTAAAAGGCGTTAAAAAATCTTGGTGATAGTGCAGCTTTTTTATGGATTAATGATGGCAGCTTTTCAAGCTTGCTGCGCTTCCGATTGACTCTCAGTGCGTAGTCCCTTGCTTGTTTGGCCGCATAACCGGTCTCTCAAGTAAACAAAGTTCTCATAGCTTTTAAAGATTGATATCTTATAGTCGCAGCCGGGAGGGAATACATTTCCCTCCAAGTAGACGGGCCCGTCATCGGTCAGCAGCACATCCCAGCTGATTTCTACATGGTAGTGCAGTTCGTCATGCATTTTTAAGCAGGCTTCAATGATGCTATTAAGTTCAGGTATCTCAATACCGGTGTATTGACCATCGCTGTGCAGGCGAACAGGCGTGCCGATAGCGCTATGCTCATAGTCAATCAAATAGGTGTCAAGATCAAAATAGGCGGTTGAGTTTGAGCCTTCTGGTGCAGGCAGCATTGCTGCTGAAAGCAGTTGAGACTTCCGATCCAAATTCAGGGTTAGTATGCGGATGCTGCTAATCGGGAAAGGTTTTCTAGTGTGTTCGAGCTTTTCGATAACGCCATTGTCATAGGTTTTGGCAATCCAGCTGCGGAGTTCATCTGGGCTGTACAGTTCCTTTTCCGTTTCAGCCCTCTCTATATCAACACAGCGAAACTGATTAAGTTCGTGTTCCCATTTCATTGTTCTGAGATTGTATCCGGCACCACCTGCTATGGGTTTAATCACGATGTCGGTTTGTGGGATATTGCCTTTAACTTTGCCGCTCTCTATAACAGCCAATTGGCTTGTCGCACGATGACCTGAGGGCAGATGTTCATCAAAAAACTGATGCCAGAATAGTTTAGATGAGTGCTTTAGTGCGATAGAGGGGTGAACGCCTCCTCGATATTGCTTGTAGCCATGCAGCGAGAACATAGTAATTAGCATGACATTGTAGTTTGCCCAACCCATGAACTTGAATGGCCGGAACAAGGGCGGAACTAAGCGCTTCATCGCGTATTTTAAAAAGCCGGGCGCAATTGCAACTGCAAGCAAAGAGATAAAAGGCGATAGCAACATCAGAATGGGAGTAATGATGGTGACTATGGGTAAAAAATATCGTCCGCGTTTTTCATCAGATATGCGAAAGATCAGCGATTGAAAGAAATGCCGCAGACCGATGAATGCGATAATCGGATGGCCTAGCATTAACGAGTAGAATGCACGCCACACCACAAAAGTGTCTTTCAAGTAGCCTTGATAGTGCCAGGTAGTCGAATCTTTTTGTCCTAAACGGGCAAAATATTCAGGCCACAACGCTTTGTGTTTGATGCGCTTCGAATGACCATTGCGTAGCAAGGTTTCCCTGCATGTGCTGGCTGATCCTGCGTTGTATTGCGAGCTCAAGCCCGGTTCTTTCAGGTTATTGGCACGGAGTGTCTGAGAGCTTCTCATGTCGAAGTGACCTTTCCAGTCGATGCGAGGGAAACAGTGCTCCAGTCTATCGCGCAACCATAGATAAAGTGTGGGTTAGGTCTCATTATTTAAAATAACTGCGGCTATTCTTTGATGATGATTTTTTTAGAAGTAACTAAAAATTGACTTGCGCAGCATCCCGTAGAAGGCTATTAATGCGACTATACATTTAGTTTGTTAGCCGCGACCAATGGCTATAATGATCAGGACCACAATTTATGGCAGCATCAAAGGCTCAGCAAGTATACAAATTTGCCACTGGTAACCGGCACGACAAGTACCATATCCATAAGCTAGCCGGCAGTTTTTTAATATTGGTGAGCTTGTATCTGTTCGTGGATCTGGCGCTATCAGGATTTAACTTACAGCCGCAAGCATCGATATTGCATCTTCTGTGGATTATTCCGGCTTCGATTAATCTGCTCAGCGCGTATTTCACGCTACCTTTTGAGGCTTTTAAACAGCCGACGTCGAAACGGCTGCGGGCGCTTATGGCGATATCCTATCCGGTGATCGGCATTACCTGTATCTATACCAGCATTCCGATTCTACTGCAGGCCGCATTTATCGCGGTGTACTACTACAAAATGATGGGCCTTACCCTACAGCCTGCGCCATCGCCGGTCATTCGGGTGCATAGAGTGCTCACCGTTATCAGAGAGATGGGTACGTCATTATTCATTATTCCCATTGTGTTGATGCAGGCTGGCGTCATCGAGACTCCCCCGTTTATCTACGATTACATGTGCTGGCAGGTACTGGTGACCGTATTTATTGGCCATACGCAATTTATGTTTGAGTCGCTCGAAGCGCGAAACATTATCGAGTCGAAATTCCATCGTAACTTTACTTTTGGCACCTTGCCTTCGGCACTGTTTGGGGTCATAAAGGTTGTTTTATACATCAAGTATTTTGATGTGCTGCCCTGGTGGTGTGGGGCAGAGATATTTGCTGCGATTTTCTTCGGCGGTATTGCACCTACGGTTATTATCGGAATCATTATGCCGCGAATGAGCAAAAAAGGGTTGTTGTAGCATCATTGCGCGAGATATTCATAACCACCATTGGTGTGCCTTAAGAAAAAGAACACATTGTTTAGATTGCGAACAGTAATAGCAGGCTTATAACTGAGCTGAATGGAATGCTCTATCTCAGCCAATAAAAACTGCTCGATTGTTCTCTATCCACTGTTCAACGGGTATTGGCTCACGCCGAGTCAGTTGCTTGACTGTATCAGTGACGAGGTCGGCCCGGCCTTCTTTCCAGGCGCGGAGGTGGCACATGATTTGGGTCTCGACCTCTTCGGCGGAAGTAAAGTCTGCATAATCCATAAGCATTTGCGCGAAGCTTTGCTCCGGCATATCAACATAGTTTACCGGTTGCCCCAGAACCTTCGTGAATGCCTCAGCAACGTCATCCAAGGTTACCGCTGCGGGGCCCGTCAACTCATAGTTCTCACCATCGTGGCCATTGCCAGTAGCAACGGCCGCCAAGGCAGCAGCGACGTCGCTCAGAGCAACCATTCCTATTCGCCCTGTGCCGGAGATTCCGGAGATCTCGCCCATGGCGATGCTCTCCTTATAGGGGATGAGAGACGTTTCCATAACCGAGTTTGGCGACACCAGAGTCCAGGGAAGACCGGATGATTTTAAATGCTCAATAACGGCCAGATGCAATGAATCCAGATGGTCGCCCTCATGGCGCACGGCGCCATAGATCTTTATGACATGGGGCATACCGTTGACCTTGCACGCATCAATCACAGCGGTTTCACGGGCGGTGATCTGCTCATCCATCGGCGAGGTGACTAAGACATGGGTAATGTCCTCAGTAACTCGTTTTAGAGAAGCAGGGTCGTCCATGTTTGCTGTGACTACGGACAGATTGCTTCCTCTCAAAATGAACTTATTTTGATCACGAACCATGGCGCGGATTTCGATATTGTCTCTATCAAGGAGCTTCTCGATCAATGCATGACCAAACATGCCATTTCCAGTAGTTACCAATATTCGCTTCTTCATGACATCCCCAAATCGTTAATTTTCAATCCGAAAACATAGCAAATATTACTCTAATGTAGAGCAGGATCCTTACATTCCCGACAATATAGAGCCTATTATGGGCTGCGAACATCGCGCTGCTCAGCTGCCGGTGGGGCTAACGATACTGAGCTTATGTATTGATGCAAGCTGAAGCAGTTGCAAAGAAGAGGCTGGCGTATCTGCGCGGCAGCTAATGATGTCCGTGATTTAGCCAAAAATATCTGCATGATGCGAAGTCTTAGATATCGAGAATGACCTCGGCTTGAGTGTTAGTTGGTAGATTATGTCCGTTAGTGCATGCGGGAGTGTCGCGCGGCCTGTGTTCTGAGCGTTTTACTAGCAGCGATTTTGTGTTTAGTATGCTATGCAATGTTATGACTTTTAG
>JAQWPD010000040.1 GCA_029245525.1 Gammaproteobacteria bacterium
TATACCGGACGGGTCTGACCACTGCCGCTGACCTGATATTTATAGCTGGTCAATTGCTCATGGCCAACCGGGCCACGCGCATGAATACGCCCCGTCGCAATACCAATCTCTGCACCCATGCCAAACTCACCCCCATCCGCAAACTGGGTCGATGCATTGTGCAACAATATTGCACTGTCAAGCTTATGAAAGAACCGCTCTGCAACAAGAGCATCTTCAGTAACCACGCATTCCGTGTGACCTGATCCATAACGCTGAATATGCTCAATGGCCGCATCAACACCATCAACAGCCTTAACCGCCAAAATGGGCTCTAGGTATTCAGTGGACCAATCCTCTTCAGCTGCAGCTACAGCGCGCGAATCAGCCGCACAAATATCAGCATCACCCCGCAACTCACAGCCCGCTGCATACAATGCATCGGCAATGGCAGTGTAATGCGTCGCCATAGCCTTACGATCAATCAATAGGGTTTCCGCCGCACCGCAAATGCCGGTGCGGCGCATTTTTGAGTTCAGCACAATCTCAGTGGCCATGACAACAGTCGCCGAAGCATCCACGTAGACGTGGCACAACCCTTCAAGATGCCCTATAACAGGAACCCGCGCATCCGCCTGAACGCGAGCAATCAGGTTTTTGCCGCCACGAGGAACAATAACATCGATAAACTGCTGCATCGATGACAACATAAAGCCGACAGCATCACGCGACGTTGTTGCAACCATCTGAATGGCGGTTTCGGGAAGGCCTGCAACACGCAAGCCTTCCTGCAAGCACGCATGGATTGCGGTGCTTGAATGAAAACTCTCTGAGCCCCCACGCAAAATAACGGCATTACCCGACTTAAGACACAAGGCACCAGCATCTGCGGTTACATTAGGCCGGCTCTCATAGATGATACCGATAACACCAAGAGGCACCCTCACCCGCTGAATAGTCAAGCCATTGGGACGATCCCACTCAGCAATAACATCATTGATCGGGTCATTCAGTTCTGCAATCGCACGAAGGCCATTTGCCATACTCTCAATGCGTTGGTCGTTGAGCAATAAACGATCCAGCATTGAAGCTGACAAACCCTTTTTCTCACCCGCTTTCATATCAATGCGGTTAGCGGCAAGAATATCGGGAGCATTAGCTTCAATATTTTCTGCAGCTGCCAACAATGCATGGTTTTTCATCGCCTCATCCGCGCATGCCAATTCGGCGGCTGCGGCACGGGCGCTCTTCCCCATTTGTAGCATTTTAAAGGCGATATCAGTATTTTGTTCTGTCACGGCACTCATTATTTCTCTACCAGCAATACAAGGTTGTCACGATGCACCAGTTCATTGCGACCGCGATAACCGAGCGCTGCCTCAAATTCTTCACTCTGACGACCCAAAAGTGCAGCCGTTTCTTGGCTGTCATAAGCCACCAGCCCGTGCGCAAGGTCGCGACCTGCTGAGCTCTTAACGATTACAGCATCACCGCGCTCAAAATGCCCTGACACATTCACAACGCCAACTGACAACAGACTTCCTCCGCTCAGTAACGCCTTTTCGGCACCCGGATCTACGGTCAAAACACCCGCAGGAGTCAAAGTTCCGGCGATCCACTGTTTCCGCGCAGCCAATGGTGTTGAGCTTGGTAAAAACCAGGTGCAGGGCTCGCCCTGTTCGATACGCTCCAAGGGTTGCATAACATTACCGAGAGAAATAACCGTCGCACAACCCGCAGACATGCACATTCTTGCAGCAGCAACCTTAGTTGCCATACCACCAGAACCAAACTCCGTACGCGCAGAACCGGCCATCGCCTCTATCTCTGCTGTAATTGCTGTAACCTCGGGAATAAAGTCTGAATCCGGTAAGGTCCCCGGATCGGCGCTGTAAAGGCCGCTCACGTCCGACAGCAGCACCAAAACATCGGCACTTACCATCTCTGCAACGCGTGCGGCAAGCCGATCATTATCGCCATAGCGAATTTCCTGAGTCGCGACGGTGTCGTTTTCATTAATCACCGGAATCACTTCAAGACTGAGCAATGTCTCCAGCGTATTGCGGGCATTGAGATAACGCCTGCGGCTCTCGGTATCGTCTGGAGTTAACAGCACCTGAGCAATTTTCGAATCAAAAGGCGCAAAAATCTCCTGATACGCATGAGCAAGAACCACCTGGCCGGCTGCGGCTGCAGCCTGATTCTCTTCAAGCAAACGCTGGGTGCGCTTCATCCCAAGGTATGGACGACCCAATGCGATAGCACCGGATGAGACAAGAATGACCTGCTGACCCCGAGCGCGCATGCGCACAATACCTTGTGCGAGCGAGCCTAGCCAATCCTGATTTAAATGACCGCTTGCCGCATCCACCAGCAACGAGGAGCCAATTTTCACAACGACCCTTGATGCATCTGCAAGACGCTGGGCATTTCGCGCTGCCGCTTCACTCATATTAAAGCCCGGTCAATAAAGTTTTTGCGCTCATAAACCAACGACTAAATAGCCGCACTGAGTATCTGTTCGCCGCGTGCGATAGCCATTGCACCACTTCGAACCACAGTCAATAAATCAGCAGTCTTGCCAGTACGCTCGACGAACTCATCGATGCGGCTGACAGTACCTGTCACCACCAGAGTGAAATTTTCAAGATTCGGATCAATTACGTCGGCATTAAACTCCGCAATAATCTCATCCATGGGCGCACATTGCGCCTTCACCAAACGCACCTTCAGCAATAACTGTTCACGCTCGATATGATCACCCTTGGTCATATCCGCAATATTGACGACATCAATCAACTTAAACAGCTGTTTGTTGATTTGATCAATGACTTCGTCAGACCCGAAAGTCACCAGCGTCAGACGAGACAACTCAGGATCATCGGTGGGCGCAACACTTAATGATTCAATATTGTAGCCACGACTGGAAAACAGTGATGCTACGCGGGTTAGAGCCCCTGCTTCGTTCTGCAGCAGGATGGAAATTATATGTCGCATACGATGCCCGCAGGCCTCCGTAAAATAGTCTATTTTTTTAAAAGGCGGGCGCTGCAGGCCCAAAAGCCCAGGCAACACCCTGAATCGCTCAATGGTGGCTTAGAATGTACACTATTGCAATCCGCACCTAATTCCCCGAAACTCTCTAGCAGCAACGCTTTCACCAAATTTTCGCTTCTGTTAAACAACTCGGCCCCTGAATCAGGTGGCTAAACATCGCGAACCGTCACTTACGCAATTAAAAATAGAAGACCCATGACCTCCACGACGCAAGCAGAAAACTCGCCACATCCATTGGCTGGAAAGATTCTTCATGGCTCCGAGGCCATTGTGCAGGTGCTTGCCGATGAGGGCGTGGATACTATTTTCGGCTACAGCGGCGGCGCAATTCTGCCCACCTACGATGCTGTATTCCGCTATAACGAAGCGCATCAGGCCGCCGATGGCTCTGCTCCAATGCCGCTGATTGTTCCCGCAAATGAGCAAGGAGCAGGATTTATGGCGGCAGGTTATGCCCGAGCCAGCGGAAAAGTCGGCGTTTGCATGGTGACATCCGGTCCTGGCGCCACCAATACAGTGACTCCGGTTCGCGATTGCATGGCTGATTCCATACCCATCATCATTATCTGTGGTCAGGTCCCCACCACAAACATCGGTACTGATGCATTTCAGGAGGCCCCGGTATCGAGCATCCTGGGCGCGGTAGCCAAGCATGTATTTCTGGTTACCAAGCCCACACAGCTTGAAGCAACGATAAGAACGGCCTTTGAGATCGCCCGGTCCGGTCGACCCGGTCCGGTGGTTATTGATGTGCCAAAAGACGTGCAAAACTGGGAAGGTGCGTTTTCCGGCACCGGCACATTGGCAGTACCTGGGTTCCGTCAGCGTATTAACGCCATCGAAGAGAATCTGCTTACAGATAACGAATGCGAAGCCTTTTTTGAGCTGCTTAAACACAGTAAACAGCCTCTCATTTATGCGGGCGGTGGCGTGGTTAGTGCTGGCGCCAGCGATGCCATGCGGCGTTTCGCCCAACAGTTTCAGATTCCGGTAGTCACCACCCTAATGGGTATTGGCGCAGCGGACACTACCGATGCACTAAGCCTGCATATGCTTGGCATGCACGGTACCGCTTATGCGAACTATGCCGTTGAAGATTGCGACTTTCTGATCACGCTCGGCGCTCGCTTTGATGACCGTGTCGCCGGCGTCCCCAAGCAGTTTGCGCCCAATGCTAAACATATTGCGCATTTCGATATCGACTCATCGGAAATCGGCAAGGTCAAGGCTGTCGACTGGCACCATATCGGTATTCTGCAACGCGATCTCAACACGCTGTGCGCATTTGGTACACGCAATAAGATAACTCTCGATATTGCCGAATGGCACAAAAAGGTTGCTGAACTAAAAACCGCCTATGCGCTCAATTTTGATCGCGACAGTGACAGGATTCAGCCCTATGCTGTGCTCCAAGAAATCAATAAGCTGACTGCTGGCAACGCCCTCATCAGTACCGGTGTTGGCCAGCACCAAATGTGGGCTGCTCAGTATTTTGATTTCAAAGAGCCGCGACTGTGGCTTACCTCAGGCAGCATGGGCACGATGGGCTTTGGTCTGCCGGCAGCCATTGGCGCTCAATTTGCCAGGCCCGGACAGCTCATCATCGATGTTGATGGCGACTCCAGCATTCGCATGAACATCGGCGAGCTTGAAACTGCTACAACCTATGGCTTACCCATAAAAGTGCTGGTGCTGAACAACTACGGCGACGGTATGGTGAAACAGTGGCAGAAGCTGTATTACAAAGGCCGCTTCTCCGCCAGCGACAAATCGCTACACCGCAAAGACTTCATCAAAACAGCACAAGCCGATGGTTTTGAGTTTGCCAAACGGCTGGATAAAAAAGCCGACATCAGCAGCATAATTAAAGAATTTATCGAGTTCCCGGGACCGGCTTTTCTTGAGGTTATTATCGACCGCGATGCCATGGTCTACCCCATGATTGGTCCGGGCTTGCCCTACTCGCAAATGATTACCGGCGACCATATTCAGCGCCGCGACAGCGCCGAGCCAAATGCGGATCCAGACAGCTCATCGCTGTTTTAGCTGTCAATTTCAGCAGCAGTGAAGGTGCCCAGTAAGTAGGCCTGGCGTAATTATTAGGTCAACCCTCACGCTCAGCTTTTGGCACAGACATCGTCTGCACATCGCACAAACCTTTCTTTGCTTCCAGTTCGCCGTGCGCGAGCTTGTCCCATGGTGCTGGAAACCGCTGCGCAATAGCGCAGGCAAATAATGCGAATGCCGGCCACAATAGGTAAACCCCGAGATCGCCCCATACAAGCAAAAAAATAAGCGATAAAATTAACGTCGGGTTATGGGCAAACATAACTTTGCGGAAGTTCCATTCATAGATATTGTGATCCGGTGAGACGTACAGATCCCAATAAAATAAATGCAGCGGACCATTTGCCATCGATGCACAAAGATAGGTAAAAATAGCGACCATCCAAGGCGCATCAAGAAAACGTTCACCGACTGCCCAGAATACGAGAAACAATTGCGCTTCACTGAGCCCCCAAACGATACCGATTAAAAAAGTAGTGGCCGGATAAAACTTGCGGTTATAGGTTATGGTGCCCGCAGGCCACACATACAAGTAACCGACTAATACAGCGATCCAAGTCACGGCGACATAAACCTGCCATGAAGTTTGTCCAAGATGCTCAGGGTTCAACAGAGGCTGCGATAGCAATGTTGGCAGCACGCCCGCAGCCCAACTCAAGAGCCAACAAACACAGAAATATATCCAGGCCCGAACCCAGGCCATTTTTGCATCATAAATACGCGTGTCCTTGCCGCGAGTACCGACAAACAATAGTGCTGCGAGCACTACCAGCACGCCGACGATGCCATACGCAAAAGCATCTAAACCTGGCCAACTTGTTGCTGCTGCGAACAATTTGTTCTCTCCCATTAAAAACTCCCCTATGCGATCACTGCGCAAGCCACAGCAACAAAGACTTAATCGCGATGCTCACGCAACGAATCAATACCCGCGCCCCCAGCGTGACGCGTAAGGATGGCTTTCTTCCTAAGAAAACGTTTTAAGCCACTGGTGCCCATACGTGAACGACCCAATCCCGATAATCCGTAAGAGTCTTTCTCGGCTTCAAATGCGATGGCTGTAAGCCCGCCATCATTAATGCTGATAGCGCCCGCATTTATTTGTACACCAACCGCTGTGGCCTCGGCCTCCTCACCAAACACTGCGGCCGATAAGCCAAAGTCGCTGTCATTGGCAAAGGCTATTGCTTGCTCCGGCGTATCGAATGCAATGACCGGCAACACGGGTCCGAAGGTCTCTTCTTTGATGATATCCATGTCATGAGTCACATCCACTAACACCGTCGGGCGTATCCACAAACCGCCATTATGGTTCTCTACCGTTCCACCGGTGAGCTTTTTCGCACCTGCTTCAACAGCAGCATCGACCTGCCCGGCAATAATCGTCGCCTGGGCTTCCATAATAATGGGGCCCAAGTGCCCATGACGAATGTCCTTAGCATTGAGCTCAACTCGCTCAGCCTCATTGATTAATGCCTTTATAAACTCGGGGTAAATCGAGCGGGCCACATACACCCGCTCGAGACTCTGACAAGCCTGCCCAGTAGCCTGAACCGAAGCCCTTAGGATAGAAACAGCTGCCTTCTGCACGTCGGCTGATGCCAGAACAATAACCGGATCTTTGCCACCTAACTCAAGGTGAGCCGGAATCATATTTACGGCCGCCGCAGCGGCAACTTTTTTTCCCGTCGTAACACTGCCGGTAAAGCACACCGTATCGACATTCTTAATAAGCTCCTCACCAATGCGGCCATCGCCTATCACAAAGCGGAAGACGGGCCCCAATTCAGGGCTTGCGTCAATAAGCTTTTGCAATGGGGCGACAAACCGGGGCGTTATTTCACTTGGCTTCACCACAACAGCAGAACCAGCAACCAACGCTGCAAGACTATCGAGCAATGACAAGAGCAGGGGGAAGTTCCATGGACTAATCACCCCCACCAACGGGTAAGAAAACAAGCGTGTGGTATAGGTGACGTTAGGGTCAGCCACTAACCGACGAGATGACTGATCGGCAAAAACCTCAGCAGCAAATCGAGCCCACTGAGACAGCGCAAAAGACACCCCACTAATTTCACCGGCTGCCAGGCGGTGACGCCCTGTATCGACACTAAGCGCGTCTAAAACATCGGCGTCGGTCGAAACAGCAGCAACCCACGTTTCAAGCACTGCAACCCGTTCTGCCCAACTGCGGGCAGCCCATGCCGGTTGTGCCTTTTTAAGCTCCTGACAAAAAACGACCAAATCACCGGAAGCGGTTGCATCAATCCGGCTATGGCGCTGACCCGTGCGGGGATTTCTTACGTCCATTATTGTTTCCGTATGTACAGCACCGCGACGCGATGATACGCCGATAACTAAACCACCAGACGATCGATTTTTGCGGCGCAAATAAAATCATTTTCACTTAAACCATCAATCGCATGGGTCGTATAATTAACCATACAATTCCGATAACTCACTTCAAGATCGGGGTGATGCCCTTCCGTGTTAGCAATCCAGGCGACGGCGTTGACAAAGCCCATGGTGCGATTAAAGCCGGTGAACTCAAACTGCCGGCGGATCCATTTGCCATCATCGCTAACGCTCCAGCCAGCGTCCAAAGCCTTCAGTAATGCCTGCACTGCCTCTGGCGTTAATGGCGGCACACCGCCCTCACATGGTTTGCATTTTTGTTCAACAAGATCAGTCATAATAAATCCTCAAAACCACCTTAACAGGCTGCGACAATCACCGCATACGCTACAGCCGGGTTAAGGCTAAAAAAAGTACCGCCATTACGCTCACACAGTGTTTGCATCAAGTTTACTCAGTGCAGATGTAAACAACGACATTATATACAGCGCCACAATACGAATACGGGTTTTGAGCCACTGGGCATCGGATAGTTCCAACGCGCGACCACTTGCCCAGCCAATACTAATCGCAACCCGCCGTTACATCAGGCGCCACCCTAAAATTCGGCATCACCAACACAAACAACTGTTAATAAAGTATTTTTTGAGATTTTGTCACATATTGGCGGCAGCACAATTGCGCCTATAAAAGGAGCAGCAATGCTCCGACTATGGGCAGTGAAGCCAACTCTGGTAGCATCGCGGCTTGCCATTCAAGGCCACCAAACATTAATTAGCGGAGCATCACCATGGCCCTTAGCCAAACACTTGTCGAACTGCAATCCAAAGTTGGCACAGAGATTCATACCAGTAATTGGGAGGTCATTACTCAGGAAATGATCAATGAGTTCGGCAAGGCTACCCGCGACATGCAGTGGATTCATGTCGATCCGGAACGCGCCGCCTCCGAATCCCCATTCAAAACTACCATTGCCCATGGCTATTTCACGCTCTCGCTATACCCAATGCTTCGTGGCCTGGTTGACGAAAGCAAACCGCTGTTCCCAGGGGTGAAAAATGTTATTAACTACGGTATTAACAAGCTCCGCTTCCCTGGGCCCGTGCCCGCAGGAAGTCGTATTAAAGCGCACTGCGAACTAATGTCTGCCGAAGAAGTGAAGGGCAGCATCGAGTTGATTGAAAAATACACTGTCGAAGTCGAAGGTCAGGATCGACCGGCATGCATGGCTGAATGCGTCATGCGCCTTTACTTCTAAACCCTTTGCTTCACGAATAACACGGCAATCACCATGTCTTCTGAATCACTCCAGGTCCAAATCCGCGATCAGGTGCTACGCCTGACCATTAATCGTCCGGAAAAGCGCAATGCGCTGAATCTGGAGTTGCTGGATGACATTGGTAGCACGCTGAGCAGCCATTCTGCTAACCCGGACATCAAATTGGCTTTACTCACCGCCGCAGGCGACAAGGCCTTCGCTGCCGGCGGCGACTTACATCAACTTGACGCGGTGCGATCCGAAGCAGAGACATTGGCAATGTCACGGCGCGGTCGGTACGCATTAGATCAGATACGATACTTTCCGCTGCCCGTGATTGGAGCCATCAATGGGCTTGCTCTGGGTGGCGGCGCTGAGCTTGCGCTGGCCTGCGACCTTAGAATTGCTGCACCCCATGCTGAGATCGGTTTAATTCAATCCCGGCTTAATGTCACCACCGCCTGGGGCGGTAGCATCGACCTGATCGATTTAGTCGGCAACTCCCGGGCACTGCAGATTCTCATTACAGGACAGCGGCTTAGTGCTTCGGAAGCGCTGCAAATGGGCATTATTAACGCCGTAGCCGATGACCATTTTGAAACGGCAACCGAGAATTTCTTAGCACCGTATCTGACGCATAAGCAGCAGGTTATCCGCGGCTACAAAACCACCTCGCTTGCACACCGCAAATGTCTGCACGAAAAACTGAATGCGGCTGAAGAGAGCGAGTTTGTCAAAGCCTGGACTCATAAAGATCACTGGACTGCATCGGCAAAAGCACTCGCACCGAAGCAATAGCCCACCAAAAAATCAGCCGTTATTTATTTCTGCCGCCAACTCGCTATCACGCAGTTCCCGACGCAACACCTTACCGACATTAGATTTAGGCAGGTCAGTGCAGAACTTAATAATCTTAGGCACCTTATAAGCAGTAAGCTGGTCACGACAGTACTGTAACAAGTCTGCTTTAGTGATCTGGGAACCTGAATTAAGCACAATATAAGCGGCTACAACTTCACCGCCACGCTCATTAGACAATCCAATACAGGCTGCTTCGGCGATCGCAGCATGCGCAGTCAGTACCTGTTCAATTTCGCTGGGAAAAACATTGAAGCCAGAAACCAAAATCATGTCCTTTTTACGATCCACAATTTTAAGTTCACCATTCAAGGTCACTACTGCAATATCGCCGGTCTTTAAAAAGCCATCCGGGGTAAAACTCTCAGCGGTGGCATCCGGGCGCTGCCAGTACCCCAGCATTACCTGCGGCCCCCGCACACACAGCTCACCGGGTTCGCCACGCTCAACCTCAATACCGGCATCATCAAGCAGCGAAATTTCTGTATTCGGCAGTGGCAAGCCAATACTGCCGGTGTAGCCCCGATTGCGAGCCAAGTTAGTGGTCACCACTGGTGATGCTTCAGTGAGCCCATAACCCTCGAGAATGTTAGTCCCTGTTATCTCGAGCCAGGCGCGGGCCGTAGGTTCCATCACCGCCATGCCACCAGCCGACACAATCTTAACCGTCGAAAAATCCACCGACTTAAGCGCGGGATGATTCACCAAGCTTTGGTACAAGGTGTTTACACCAGTGATGGCTGTAAATTGCCAACGCTTCATTTCAGCAATCAGCGCTTTCGTATCACGAGGATCGGCGATCAGCACATTAAGCCCACCGTTTTCGAGATATGCCAGGCAATTGCAGGTAAGTGCGTAGACATGATAAAGAGGCAATGGAGTAACCATGATCTCCTCGCCCTTTATATTGACGTTGGAAAACCAGGCATTAACCTGTCGCAGATTAGCCACCATATTGCCGTGAGTAAGCATGGCGCCCTTGGAAACACCGGTTGTGCCTCCGGTGTACTGCAAAAAGGCCAGATCATTGCCATGCATTTCACGCGGACGCTGAAACACTTTGGCATCGCTTTTCACAGTATCGCGGAATGCAATTGGAAGCTTGAGCTTGTAATTGGGCACCATCCGCTTGAGGTAGCGCACAGCAAAATTAATCAGCGGCCGCTTCGGCCAATCCAGCATGTCACCAACCTTGGTAACTATGGTGCTGCGAACCTGAGTATCCCCAACGGCCAGCGCCTCTTCCAAAACCTTGCAGCTGTTGGCAACAATAACAATAGCTTTGGCTTCAGAATCTTTCAGCTGATGATGCAACTCCCGATGGGTGTATAAGGGGTTTACGTTCACTACCACCATCCCTGCCCGTAAAATACCGAACAGTGCGATTGGATACTGGAGCGTATTGGGCATCATTATGGCGACCCGATCGCCTTTCTCTAAGCCCAGCTTATTCTGCAAATACGCGGCGAATCGGGCGCTAAAAACATTGAGTTCGGCAAAGCTGATCGTTTTACCAAAACTGCTGTAGGCCGGACGGGCGCCATAATCGTGGCAAGACTTCTCAAACACATCACCCAACGTTTCGGCAGGATCAAGCTCGAGCGTCTCGGGAACCCCTTTGGGGTAACGATTTAACCAGAAATTCTCCATACTGCTCGCCGTTTAGGTCCTCAGTTGTTCGAGTATCTGGGTAGGATTGTCGCACCGGATTAAGCGGAATGCACCCCGATTCATCAGAATAGGTTGCGAGCTTAGCGCTGGAAAGTCATCATTAGACTTCTGCAAACAACGGAGCTACACGTGGATCGTTCCAGAATTCCAGATTTCTATAAAATGTCGATTGATGAGCGCGTTCGCGCTGTGCGGGAGAAAGGTCTCGTCAGCGAAGAAGACTTTATAGCGCTCAGCAGCGGCGATCACACGTTGCAACTGTCTGCCGCCGACAAGATGATCGAGAACGTAATCGGCGTAATGGGCATGCCGATTGGCTTAGGCCTTAACTTTTTGATTAACGAGCGCGATTACGTTATACCGCTGGTGGTCGAAGAGCCGTCCATTGTAGCCGCCCTGAGTGCTGCGGCAAAAACAGCCAGAGGTGCCGATGGCTATAAGACTGAATCCGATGACCCTATATTAATCGGTCAGATTCAGGTGGTGGAAATCCCTAATATCGATGCTGCCGGTGAAGAAGTGATGAGCCGTAAGCAGGACATCATGGATTTGGCGAATAGCTTTCATCCGCGCATGGTTGCCCGTGGTGGTGGTGCCGTGGATCTGGAGATTTTTCGTTATCCGTTATCATCGAGCAACTCCGAAATGCTGGTCGTGCATTTGCTGGTTGATACCCGCGATGCAATGGGGGCAAACCTGGTCAACGGTATGTGTGAGGGCGTTGCCTCACTCATAGAATCCATTACTGATGGCAAAGTCTTTTTACGAATTCTATCGAACCTGGCCGACCGATCTATTGCCCGTGCTGAAGTAACGCTGCCTGTGAATGTGCTCGGTGGCAAAGGCTATACTGGCGAGCAGGTACGTGACGGCATAATTATTGCTTCCGACTTCGCACAGGTTGACCCCTACCGGGCAGCCACGCACAACAAAGGTATCATGAACGGCGTCGATGCGGTCGCACTTGCTACCGGCAATGATTGGCGCGCAATTGAAGCCGGCGCCCATGCTTATGCCGCCCGAGATGGCCGCTACACCGCGCTCTCTCGCTGGTGGAAAGATGAGCATGGCAACCTCCGTGGCAGTCTTGCCATGCCATTAAAGGTGGGGACAGTTGGAGGACCACTCGAATCTAACCCCAGTGTCGCGGTTAATCTCCGTATGATTGGTGCCAAATCTGCCACCGAACTTGCAGAAGTTATGGCCGCTGTCGGACTTGCACAAAACTATGCCGCACTTAAGGCGCTGGCGACAGAAGGCATTCAATCCGGCCATATGACTTTACATGCGCGGAGTGTCGTTAAGGCAGCGGGAACGCCACCTGAATTATTCGATACAGTGCTTGAAAGTCTACTGCGCAGCGGAGAAATAAAAGTTTGGAAGGCGCGTGAAATTCTGGCTGACATTTCTGCACCAACTGCGTCGAGCAAAACAATCAAATTAAAAACCAAAGCGGATACAGAGGTCGGTGTTGGGTACGGCAAAGTCATCCTGCTTGGTGAGCATGCTGTCGTTTATGGTCGGCATGCTATTGCGTGTCCTCTGCCACTCAACACGCGTGCTGTTATTGAGGATTGTGAGAAGGGTGTGCACTTGCTCATTCCCAAATGGGGCGTCGAGTACCAGCTGAATGCGGTGAAGCTTAACCGGCGCTCATTCGAGTTAGCCGCCAGCGAGATTCTCGAAGAACTCGGGCTCGGTGATAAAGGCATGCGGATAGAGGTATTTCCCGACGTGCCGCGCGGCATGGGCATGGGCGGATCAGCCGCACTTGCCGTTGCGGTGATCCGGGCTATCAATCAGCATTTCAATGTCGGCTTAAACGAACAGCAAATTAATGATTTTGCCTTTGAGTCAGAGAAGACTGCGCACGGCCAGCCCAGTGGCATCGACAACACTATGGCAACCTTCGGGCAACCGCTGGTGTTTCGCAAAGGATCGCCGCCTTTGGTCGAACTGCTCAATATTCCGAAGCCTTTATGGATCGTCGTGGGAATGACCCGATCAGAGGGTCTCACGGCCAAAACAGTGCAATCTGTGCGGGCGGCCCATGAACGCCAACCCCAAATCTACGATAAGATTTTTGACGATATCGATAACCTCACCCTAAGAGGGGTTGCCGCAATACAAGACCATGATATTGCAACACTCGGTGAGCTAATGAATATCAATCAGGGGCTGCTCAATGCGCTTCTGGTGTCGACTCCCGAGCTGGAACGAGGCATTCAGTTGGCCCGTGATGCGGGTGCGCTTGGTGCCAAACTCACCGGTGGCGGTGGTGGCGGTGCCATGGTTGCGCTTTGTGAGGGCGAAGATCATGCAGAAGAAATTACCAAAACATTAAATGGTGGCGGGCTTTCCGCTATGGCCTTCTCTATCGGAGGTCAGGTCAAGTGACCTATGTTGAAAATAGTGCCGACGAACTGATTCTTGTTGATAGTAACGATCAGCAAACGGGAACGCTCAGCAAACTAGAATGCCATCTGGGCGCTGGTACATTGCATCGGGCATTTTCTGCCTTTCTATTTAATGAAAAGGGTGAACTGCTGCTGCAACAGCGCAGCGACAACAAACCGTTGTGGCCTCTGATTTGGGCAAACAGTTGCTGCAGCCATCCCCGGGCTGGCGAAGACACTTTGGATGCTGCACACCGAAGGGTGCGCGAAGAACTCGGTCTCGAAACAGAGCTCAACTACCTGTTTAAATTTGAATATCAGGCACAATACGACGAGGCGGGCGCAGAACACGAGCTGTGCTGGGTATTTGTCGGGCATTTCACTGGCAAGCCCAAGGTAGACAGCTCGGAGGTGGCCGATTGGCGCTGCGTTAAACCTGCAGAACTCAGTGATGCCATCGATGCAGAACCCGACATTTATTCGCCCTGGCTAAAGCTTGAATGGGCGCGAATTACCCGGGATTTTCTGGATCAGATCCCCTCGTAAGTTAAAACAACCCCTTTAGAAAGAATCAAACCATTGTTTTATGGGGCTTTTATATTTTTAATGATAATGATTATCATTTGCTATTGATAATGATAATCATTTGCAATAGATTGCACGCCTGCCGAATTACCGGCAAGCCTGCCAACCCTCTATTGCGAAGCCAAACACATGAAGAACTCTATTTCCTCCACCCGATCCGCTATCGCGGCCCTCGTATTCACAGCACTGTTTAGCCACCACTCTCAGTCTGAAATCACAGAAAAAGCTGAAACCGAAGCACCTGACGCACAACGCGAGATTGAGGTGCTCACCATTATTGGTGCCAGCAAAACGATCAATGATGTTGCCGGATCGGCATATCTTATCGACAACGAACGCCTTCAGGAATTCGAGTATGCCGATATCAACCGTATTCTTCGCGATGTCCCCGGACTTTACCTGCAGGAAGAAGACGGTTTCGGGCAGCGCCCGAATATTGGCATCCGTGGCTCCGGCAGTGATCGCAGCAGCCGCATTGCACTATTAGAAGACGGTGTATTAATTGCTCCGGCACCCTATTCTGCACCCTCCGCATACTACTTCCCCACAGCAAAACGCATACAGTCGGTTGAAGTTGTTAAGGGTCCGGCCGCTATTGAGGTGGGGCCACGCACAACCGGCGGTGCTGTCAATATGCGCTCAACCCCACTGCCTGAAGATTTCTCAGGCTATATCAGTGCCATGGCCGGTACCGATGAATCCAGCGATATATACGCTCACGTTGGCGGTAAAACCGGAGCCTTTAGCTTCTTGGTCGAAACTGTGCAACAAAATTTTGATGGCTTTAAAAATCTCAGTGTTAATGATGAGAAACAGAGCACCGGATTCACCACAGAGGACTACGTCGTTAAGCTCGGTCTCGAGTCAGAAAAATCTGCAGCGCTGTATCAAGCCCTGGTTCTGAAACTGGTCAAAAGCAAACACGACGGTGATGAAACCTACCTCGGGCTTACCGAAGAAGATTTTGCAAAGGACCCTTACAAGCGTTATACAGCATCACAACTAGACAACATCAAAACCGATTACAAACAGGCCCAGCTCACGTATCTTCTCGAGAACTATGAAGGCACCTGGGATTTCAGCACCACTATCTACAACAACGAGTTCGATCGAAACTGGTTCAAGCTGAAGAGCGTTAATGGCATTAGCCTTAGCAAGTTACTTGCCGACCCAACCACCTATAACACCGAAATGAGTTATCTGCGCGGTGCTGATAGTGCGGATGATGCATTGGTCAACCGCAACAACGCCCGTACTTATTACTCGCGTGGTATCCAGATGCAGCTGGGGAATAATTTTGATTGGGACAAAGTATCAATGCGCTCGGTTTTAGGTATTCGCTTGCATCAAGATGAAGAAGATCGCTTGCAGGATGATGACAAATTCCGCATGGAAAATGGCGTTATGGTTCTCAGCTCTGATGGTGCTCCTGGCTCCGCCACCAATCGCGTGAGTGATGCTAAAGCCAACTCTATTTTCTGGACGGGTAACATCGGCATTGGCAAGTGGGTATTTGAACCCGGCATTCGCTATGAAAAAATCAAGATGACTCGTAATGATTACAGCACCGCTGACCCCGACCGGGTCGATGGCCCGACCAAGGTCAGAAAAACTGATATCGACGTTATTATTCCCGGGCTCGGTGTGCTCTACGCTATAAGTGATGACTGGTCATTGCTTGGCAGTGTTACCAAAGGCTATAACCCACCCTCACCAGGCAGCAATTCTGACGAAGAAACCAGCATCAATTATGAAGCCGGTACACGCTACCTAAAAGGGGCAGCAAGCCTGAGCGCTATCGGCTTCTACAATGACTATGACAATATCGTTGGCACAGTCACGGAATCCACAGGTGGGGGAGGTGAAATTGGCGATCAATACGATGGCGGCAAAGCAAAGGTCGCTGGCCTTGAATTCACTAGCGGCTATACCGCAAATAACGCAGGGCCAGTAAGCTTCCCATTGTTACTCACTTACACATGGACACCGGTCGCAGAGTTCCGCAACAGCTTCGACAGTGACTATTCCCCGTGGGGCGATGTTAAGGCCGGCGATAAACTGCCGTATATACCAGAGAACCTTCTGCAGTTATCGGCTGGCGCAGTTGGGAACAAATGGGAATCATTCGTCAATGTGAACTACACCGACAAAGTCAGAACAGCTGCGGGTCAGGGCAGCATTCTTGCCAACGAGAAAGTTGAATCCTATGTCGTTGTCGATCTTGCTGGCAAATACTTCTTCACAGAAAACATTGCAGCAATCGGCCGTATCGATAATCTACTGGATAATGATTACCTTACATCACGTAGCCCCTCTGGTTTACGCCCGGGTAAACCACGACAGGTACTCGTTGGTGTTCAGATGAGCTTCTGATTCTTATTAGCACAATAAAAAGGGCGTGTTGCCATTCCGGAAACACGCCCTTTTTTATTTCTTATGCAATGATATCAGACCAACTGTTATTAAAACTTCACGGTCCAATCAACCGAGAGCTCATCAATACTGACCCCGACACTCAACCCGCCATCGTGCTTGCTCAACACGGTTAAGCCCAGCTTGCTCGCAATAGAAGACTGCCTGGCAAACCAGCCACTCAGCTGCGCACGAAACTTGCGATCATGGGTTGCAATAAACCGTCTGCCGCGAGCCTCTTCGATGTTAAATAGTTCACGCACTCCCACAACGACAATGCCATCGCCTGAAGCCGCTAACCAAGGTGCACCCGCTGCCAACAAGCTACTGTATTCCTCAACTGCAGCCGAACTCAACGCAACCAGAGGAACTGCTTCAACATTTGTTAGTTCCGCGGCACCACTCAACTGGGGTGCCAGCAACGCCGAAGCCATCAGGCTCATGCAAGCCAAGTAACTGCATGTATAAGCTTTGCTGTGTCCGTCGATGGCCATCCAACACCCCCGCACGTGCCTGCCAGTCTTTCCGCACAGGTATCCTATATATTGTCCATTCAGAAACCATGACGGCGTTCTCAGTTTGGTCATTACGCACAAAAGTCTTTTCGGGA
>JAQWPD010000059.1 GCA_029245525.1 Gammaproteobacteria bacterium
CAAGAAGTTAGCTATGAGCTCTACCCGACCTATTCGTGCCCTGCTTCGCGGGCTTGAAGTACTCCATGTCTTAAACCGCCACAATGGCGCGACGGTTTCGGAAGTCGCCAGCGCGATTGATTTACCGCGAACCACAACCTATCGGATACTTGAGACGCTGTGCACCGCTGGTTATGCCTACCGGGCCTCGAGCGATGACCGTTATCGGCTCACTATTCTCGTCCGCGGCCTCAGCGATGGGTTTGATGATGAAGCGTGGGTGACACAAATTGCCCGCCCCTATCTTTACGAGCTCTGCCGCGAACTGGTGTGGCCCGTTGCTATTTCGACCTTGTCCGGCAGCAGCATGCTGGTGCGCCAAACTACTGACCACAAAAGCCCATTGGCCGTTGAAAAACGCGGTCCTGGTTTTCGTGTATCGATAATGAATTCGGCATCTGGCATCGCGTATCTTGCTTTCTGCCCGAAACAACAACGTGATAACCTTCTCGATCTTCTGGCGCAGTCCAAACAAACTGAAGATCAGCCTGCGAAAAATCGCAACAAAGTGTATGAAAGCCTCGTTGAAACACGAAAGAAAGGCTTCTCTGTTTGGAAGCGCTCACGTCGCGTTGCCGATGAAACCAGCTTTTCTGTGCCGGTGATGGCCGGAGAGCGATTGCTTGCCGTGTTAACTCTGCGCTTTGCCAGCACGGCCATTAGTGAGGCCGAAGCCATAGAAAAGTTCGTGCCTCATCTGCGCAGCGTCGCACAAAGCATAGCCGGTGATTTTCTGCGTCAACAAGATAAAGAACCCCTCGGACATACACTCTCAGACGCGCCCTAGCGCACCACAAAGAGCGCTCTGACAACAACGAATATCAGGCAATAAAAAACCCGGGATAACCCCGGGTTTTTTATTGCCTGATAAAGCAAGCAGTGCCTTAACGGAAGACCGGTTGCACAGGAGCCTCAAGGCCGGTTTCAGCTTTGCAGCTGGCACGCAATTCGTCGATTGAAGGCCCTAAATTAAAGGTCTCAATCGGCGCTCGGCTGGAGCGCATCTCATCACGCAGAGCTGTGGTAGCAGCTTCATCAACCGCGCCCTCAATAATGACAACACCGTAGTCTTTAGCTCCCTCAACAGTGGCGAGATTGCGATTAACGTCAGCCAGAACCAGATCAGCATCCCGCTCAAGCGGGTCGCCCCAGCCGCCACCGCCCCAGGTATTAAAGTAGAGCAAGTCACCCACTTTAACATCGATGCCATCGCACTTAGATGGCAGCCACTCTTCAGAACCATCGGCCCGAACCAGCTTCTTGGTTGAGCGCGCGCCAACCTGACCACCGAGAACGCCCCATGGATACACGAGCCAGCGTTCATCATGAATACCGATATGGCCATCAGCCAGAAAGCGGTAGGCAACACTCAAACCATTGCCGCCGCGGTGCAAGCCAGCACCACCTGAATCAGGAATAGTTTCGTAGCGTTCAATACGCAGTGGGAAGTAAGACTCGATGAATTCGTTCGGTACATTGGTGAACCCGGGCCACAAAGAGTGACCATCAGGACCGTCACCGATCGGACGCCCCGGAATACCACCGAAGCCAATCTGGAACAACTGAAACCACTCGCCGTCTTTGCCTTCACGATGGTCATAACCGGCATAGAACAGGTGAGGTGAATCCGAGAAGCCCGCTGCATTAAGCATCTGTTCAGGCGCACCTGAACCGAGCAAAGCACCCAAGATGTCAAAGATACGACCCAAGGCATGAGTACGCCCTGAAATCGCTGCAGGGAACTTAGGCTTTAACAGAGTCCCTTCTGGAATATTTACTTCAACCAGATCATAGAAACCGTCATTAAACACGATATGCGGATCAACCACATTAATGGTGAAGGAACCGAAGAACATCTTGAACATATCTTCATTCAGATAGAAATTCACTGAGCTCTGAGCCTGAGGGTCGGTGCCGTCAAAATCGAAATGAGCAATGTCGCCTTCACGCCACATCGTGCACTTAATTTTGTAAGGGCCCATACCCATGCCGTCATCACAGAGGTAGTCTTCAAAGACGCGCGGTTCTTCAGGAATGAAATTCTGAATAATAAACTTCATTGCCTTAAAGTTACGTTCCAGCATGATATCCATGGTACTGAAGAACGTATCGTCATCGAAACGTTCTGCAATTTCGACACAACGCTTAGCCGCAGTGTTGCAGGCAGCAACCAGAGCATTCAGGTCGAAACGGTTCCAGGTTGAAGTGCGCACGTTGTGCAGAATCAGCTCAAGGATATCGGATTGCAATACGCCTTTCTTGTACAGCTTGATTGGCGGAATGCGAACACCCTCCTGATAGATGTTTGTGGCCTCAATGGGGATAGAACCCGGCACCATTCCACCGTTATCAGACATGTGGCCAAACATTGCCGTCCATGCAATGTGACGGCCGTCTTTGAACACAGGTTTCAGCACCAGCCAATCCGGTAAGTGAGAAACAGCCGCATTACACATGTACGGATCGTTAGTCAGAATGATGTCGCCTTCTTCGATCTCCTCGTCGTAGGCTTCCATGAACGGGCCGATGAATGAGCCGAACTGACCCACAACCATCTTGCCGTCTTTGTTTGCAATCATCGGGAAGCAGTCACCCTGCTCACGAATACCCGGTGACATTGCCGTACGAAATAACACGGCGTCCATTTCGATGCGCGCGTTTTTCAGCGCGTTCTCGATGATGTCTACGGTTACGCCTTCAACCTCAATCTTTTTCAGAGGAGCGCTGTTGGTTTCAATTATTGATGCTGACATTGAACTGTCTCCTCTTACTTAACAGGGTTGATTAAAAGGTTGCCAACTTTATCCACCGTGGCTTCATGCCCCGGCAAAATAACAGTCGTTGAATCCATTTCCATCACGATGGATGGTCCCGGAACCAAAGTACCTTCGCTCAACTTGTTACGGTCATAAAGGTTGATGTCATACCACTCGCTTTCATAGCAGAACTTAGTGGCATGAACGATGGTGTCTTCGAGCTTCGTGCCGACTGAACCAACAGTCGCAGCAGCCATCTCAGTTGGCTTCGCTTTAACAACAGCACGAATCATCAGAATCTCGTGACCATCATCAAGCTTGAAGCTAAACAACTGATCATGTTCTGCGTCGAACTGTTCAGTTACAACAGCAATGCCCTTCTCTCTCAAGCCTTCCTCGGTGAAGTCCAGAGAAATCTCAAATGCCTGACCCGCATAACGCACATCGGCCTGATAAGACACAATGTGCTCTTCAACCGGAATGCCGTCATCAAGCAACGCCTGACCAGCGCGGGTTTCGAGTGCCTTTAGGTCTTTAAGCAGATCGTCGGCAGACACATCTTCAGCCATCTTGATATAAGTACGGGTTGCTTCGTCCTGCACACTGGTTGTTGCGTCACCACGGGCACATAAAACGCCCGGGCCCGGAGGAATAATGACGGGCCATGCATCAGACAAAATGCCCATGGCATTGGCGTGCAAAGGACCGGCACCGCCAAAGCAAACCAAACCGAAATCACGTGGGTCATAGCCCTGCTCAACCGACACCAGACGCAACGCGCCAAACATTGCTTCGTTGGCAACTTTAATAATGCCTTCCGCTGCATCAGTCAAACTGATACCCAATGCATCAGCAATGGTTTGAACCGCTTTCTCGGCAGCCTCTTTCGAGATCTCCATCTTACCGCCCAGCTGCACGTCTGAAGGCAGGTAGCCTAGAACCACGTTTGCATCACATACCGTCGGCTTGTCACCGCCTTTCATGTAAGCAGCCGGCCCAGGCACAGCGCCAGCAGACTCAGGGCCAACACGCAAGGCACCGGTGAGCTCCGGTACGAATGCGATAGAGCCACCGCCCGCACCAACCGTGCGGACATCGCATGAAGGTGCACGAACTTTAACGTCACCCACAAAGGTCTCGCGGCGAACACGTGCTTTAGAATTCTGAATCAAGGCAACGTCAGTAGACGTACCACCCATGTCGAAAGTCAGGATGTCGTCAAAGCCTGCGCGTGAGCAGAAGTAAATCGCACCTGCAACACCGCCGGCAGGACCGGACATCAGCATATTTACCGGAGAGTCTGCCGCAGAACGTGCAGACGCCAAACCACCATCAGAGCGCAACAGCGATAATGCGGTGTCTTCAGCCATACGCTCATTCAAAGCGCGCTGAAGGTTGTCTATATACAACTGCATTTCCGGACGAACATAAGAGTTCATCACTGTGGTTTCTGTCCGCTCGTATTCCTGCATTTCAGGAACAACCTCGCTGGATACAGAGACCGGGGTTTCGCCGAAGATTTCACGGGCAATAGCAGCCGCCTTCTCTTCGTGCTCGGCGTTGATATAGGAGTTAACGAAGCAGATAGTCAGCGCTTCCACTTCACCGGTAGCAAACAGCGCCTTGAGGTCTTCGCGTAACTTGTCTTCATTAAGACCCCGGACAACTTTACCGTCAGCAGAAATTCGTTCTTCGGCGCCGATGGTCAGCTCCAGAGGCGCAAGCAAAGGCTCTTTGTTAAAAGTAACCCAACCGCCGAGACCACCCGGGCAGAACGAACGGGCAACCTGCAAAGTCTGCTCATAACCGTCTGTGGTTACCAGGCCAACTTTAGAGCCTTTCTTCTGCAACACCGCATTGGTCGCGACGGTAGTACCGTGCATGACGCGTTTGATGTCAGTTGGATCGATGCCAGACTCATCACAAATTCGGGCAACGCCGTTAAGCACACCGATAGACGAATCATCGGGAGTAGAAGGAACCTTAGCGGTAAAAGTCTTACCGGTATCCTCATTGATTAAGAGTAGATCGGTAAATGTACCCCCGACGTCTACACCAAGACGGTAGCTCATACTTTCCTCTCAATATTTCCAGTTTTAAATCAAAAGCGCAGTGAAAAGCCAGATAACCTGACCCATTGCTGCGAAGCCCTTATATTACCGGCCCAAGGCATTATTATTACTATTCAGACCAGCTTACAGCCCACCAGTTTTATGCAACACTCAACCGGCAGCTTTGTAATCTTCAGCGACCTGCGGAAAGATGCCGGCTTTCGGCAACATCGCAGGAACACCTGTTTCTAATTGTTCTTCTAACCAAGCACTTATTTCAATAATCTTATCCAGAGAAACGCCCGTCTCAATACCGCAACGATCCAACATATACAATAGATCATCTGTCGGGATGTTTCCGGTCGCTGCTGGTGCAAACGGACAACCGCCGATCCCACCAATACTCGAATCCAAAGAATCCACGCCCGCATTAACTGCGGCCATCGCATTCGCAATACCCGTATTACGCGTATTATGAAAGTGAAACCGCAACGGCAACGAGGGGTACTTATCTTTCAAGGCCCCGACCATATCCGTCACTTGAGACGGCACGCCCACGCCAATACTATCAGCAATTCCGAGCTCTACGGGCTCTGCGCCAACAATCTGATCGGCAATGTCCAATATACGCTGCAAGGGCACTTCACCTTCAAATGGACAACCAAATGCTGAAGAAATCATCACATTAGCGCGGACACCCTCTTTGAGGGCTTCAGCAGCCATGTCGTTCCAGGCATCAATAGAACCTTGAATCGGCGCCCCATTATTGCGTTGATTGTAGGTTTCACTGGCAATGACTGCCATGCCAATCTCATCAATACCACAATCTAGGGCCCGATCGAAGCCGCGCTTGTTGAGCACCAGACCAATCGCGATAAAATCGTCGCGCTTGCCCAAGCCTTTGACCACGGCTTCAGCATCTGCCATTTGCGGAACCCGCTTGGGGTGAACAAAACTGGTAACCTCCATGCGGCGGATGCCAGCATCGATAGCCCGGTTAATAAATTCGAGCTTGGTTTGGGTGGACAGCAGTGTCGGCTCACTTTGAAGCCCATCTCTGGGCCCTACTTCAATAATGGATATTTTCTGGCTAGCCACGCATTTTCGCCTAACAGTTAGTTCAATCGAGATATTGTATATAATGCCGGTGCCGATACAACCGCAACACGGCTTTACGCCATTTTCAGCAGACTGAATAATGGGTGAAAGACAGGATTGCGGATAGCGCACACTGGATTTGCAGTTGTATTATGGCGCATCGCGCTTATTCGCGGGTAATTAGCTTTGTTTAAGGAACAACAATGACAACGGAAGAAATACCGAATCGTGGCCCTTTGGCTGGACTTAGAGTCATCGAGATGGGCACCCTGCTCGCCGGACCGTTCTGCGGACAGCTATTGGGCGACTTTGGCGCAGAGGTAATTAAGGTTGAGCCCCCTAATCAGGGCGATCCAATGCGCAGCTGGGGTCGTGAGAAGGCGCATGGCAAATCGTTGTGGTGGCCAACCATTGCCCGCAATAAAAAGTCTGTGACTATTAATCTGCGTGAAGAAGAAGGCCAGGCGCTGGCGCGCGAACTGATTGAGCAGGCTGACTTTCTACTTGAGAATTTTCGCCCTGGCACTATGGAGCGATGGGGTCTTTCTTATGAGGAACTCAAAAAGATTAATCCCAAGCTAATTATGATTCGAGTCTCAGGCTACGGTCAGACCGGACCTTACTCGAAACGTGCCGGCTTCGGTGCTATCGGTGAGGCCATGGGAGGTCTGCGCTATGTCTGCGGCGACCCATCCACCCCACCCAGTCGCATGGGCATTAGTATTGGCGATACACTTGCGGCAACCTTTGCGTGCATTGGCGCACTGTCTGCTCTGCATCATCGCAACACGACCGGCGAAGGTCAGGTTGTTGACTCAGCCATTTATGAAGCCGTGCTGAATATGATGGAGTCATTGGTTACCGAATACGATCAGGCCGGTTACATTCGCGAACGCACCGGTGCCATTTTACCAAACGTTGCCCCTTCCAATGTATACCCGACCAGCGATGGGACCTTCATTCTCATTGCTGCTAACCAAGATACCGTGTTCAAACGCCTTGCAAATGCTATGGGCCGCCCAGAGCTCGCTGAGGATCCGCGTTATGCTACGCACATTGCCCGCGGCGACACGCAGAAGGAGCTGGATGACATTATTGCGGAGTGGACAAAAACGCACACAGCGGAAAAGCTGGAGGCACTGATGGAGGAATTCGGGATTCCTTCCGGCAAAATCTACCGCACGCCCGACATGCTTGAGGATGCGCACTTCAGGGCACGCGAGGCTATTGTTACGACTCAGCACCCTGTGTTTGGTGAACTCAAAATGCAGAACGTCGCCCCAAAGCTTTCGGACACTCCGGGTGGAATCCGCACGCCTGCCCCTGAACTGGGTGAGCATAACGAGCAGGTGTATAAAACGGTGCTGAAGAAAACGGACAGCGAACTGTCTGATTTGAAAGATCGCGACATTATTTAAAGCCCAACCCGTAAAACCCCCTGTCGCACAGGCAGGGGGTTTTTTATCGGCGATACTGGCTGAGCAAAGTAAGCGTTTGCCCTACTCCACTGAGCGAGACACATGAGCACATCACAGCTTGGCAAAATTGCCTGCGTCACCGTATCGGCGCCTGATCTCGATGCTATCGAGCGGGCCTACAGCCGCAACTTTAATTACCGGGTCACTGAAACGGGCAGCGTCAGCGAAGCACAAGCTGGGCTCTGGGGTACTAAGGGTATGGCGGGTGCGCAAACCCTGATTATGGCACCCGCATCCGGATCCGATTTTGTGTTCCGCTTTATCGAACGGCCTGCTGATCCGAACTATGTGCCACTGACCACGTGGGGCTGGAATGCTTCAGAAGTTCTGGTTGAAAACGTCGACGCCCTCGCCGAGCAACTGGTTGACGGTGATTTTGATGTATTGGGCGAACCGAAGAACCTGTCATTTACCGATGATATCCGTGCAATGCAGCTGCGCGGCCCTGCGAATGAAATTCTCTACATGACAGAATTAAAGGCGCCAATTCCGGGCATGGATCTGCCGACATCGACCTGTTTTGTCGATAACACCTTTATTGTGATTCTTGGTGGCGGGGATATTAACGCCATGATTGAACGCTATGCCCAGCAGTTTGATATTCTGCCGGCGCCTATAATGGAGTCGCGCATCACCGTCGCATCAAAAGCCTTCGGCCTGTCAATCGAACACCGTTATCCCATTTCGGCATTGGGCATTAACGATCAGTGCATGATTGAAGTCGATGAACTTCCGGAGCAAGCCGGCCCGAGAATATCTGATCCGGATCTACTGCCACCCGGTATCGCTATGGTCAGCTTTCGCAGCAGTGCGGCGGCGGGACCGCAGGCGGTCGCTTGCCAGGGCATGCCTTATGCTGGCCTGAAGGCAAGCTGCACCAGCGGTGCCGCCGGTGAACTCATCGAATTGATTCACAGCTAATTTCCACAACAACCTTATCGAGGCACAAATATGCTCGGCAATGAAACCGACGTTCTTCTCTGGATGATTCCTCTGCTCGCCGCAGCCGGCATTGCTGCCGGCATTCTCGCCGGGTTGCTTGGCATTGGTGGCGGTATAGTTATCGTTCCGGCTCTGTATTACATCTTTAGCTACATTGGTATCGATCCCGACGTAAAGATGCATCTTGCCGTCGGTACCTCACTTGCCACCATTGTGCCTACCAGCATTCGCTCGGTCCGTGCCCATCAACAACGCGGCGGCTTTGACCTCAAACTTTTCAAAGCATGGGCTCCGGCAATTGTTGTAGGCGTTCTTATTGGTACTTGGCTGGCGTCCAAAGCTGACGTAGGAGAACTGACCGCTATTTTCGGCACGGTGGGTCTAACCGCCTCTCTCTATATGGCTTTCGGTAATCCCGAGTGGCGATTGGCACGGCAGCTGCCTCGGGGCTTAGCATCAATACCCCTGCCAGCATTTATCGGCACCATCTCTTCGATGATGGGTATCGGTGGAGGCACTATCAGCGTGCCGGCACTAACCCTGTTTGGCACACCGATACACCGTGCCGTCGGCACCTCCGCGGGTTTCGGCGTTGTTATTGCAGTGCCCGGCTTTATCGGCTTTATTATTGCCGGCTGGAACGCCCCGGGACTCCCCTTTGGCAGTGCGGGTTATGTGAGCCTGATTGGGTTTGCATTGATTGTTCCGCTCACAACACTGGCTGTACCCTGGGGTGCAAAGCTCGCCCATGCACTCAGCCAGAAAGCCCTGCGCAATGCCTTCGCAATCTTTCTCGGTTTAACGTCGGTCAAAATGCTGACCACCTCATTCGGAGGCTAACGCCTTGGTCCAAAGTTTAGCGGATGTTTTATCGGGGATCGCTGCTCAAACCAGAACAACCCGAATAACTAAAGGTCGTTATTAGCCACTTCAAGCAGCAAGCCGTCGAGCTCTTCAGTAACCTCAATCTGACAGGTCAGCCGGCTGTTTTCACGGCGGTCTGCTGCCGCGTCCAGCATGGCGTCTTCCATGTCATCAAGTGGTGGCAACTTGCCCAGCCACTCAGGGGCGATGTAGGCGTGACAGGTGGCACAGGCGCAGGCCCCGCCACACTCGGCGACAATGCCTGAAACAGTGTTATCGATAGCGCCTTCCATGAGTGAATGACCGACAGGAACGTCAACTTCCTGTCGTTCGCCAGAACGCTGAACATAGATAATTTTTGGCATACGAGCTAGCTGGCTATGTCTATCTGCAATTCACGCATCGAGCGCTCGAGCCGCTCGATGCGCTCTTCTTCGCTGGTGATGAATAGAATCCATTGCTCAGCGCCTTTGCTGCTGCGATCGTCGTTCTTTGCTTTACGAAAGGCTGCTTTAGCATCAACAAGATCGTCGATTTCAAACAGGCACATGCCGAGAATCATGTTGCTGATATCGTTACGCTTCAGGTCACCTTTTTTAAGCCCCTGACGTGCCGCGCCAACACAGTTCTTGTACTCGCCCAGATTCAGGTAAGACTGCGCCAGACGAATATCAAGCTCGCCATCGGACGAAAGCTTTGCGGCTTCTTTCAAGGGAGCAATTGCACGCCGGTCCTCGCGCGCCAATGCCCATGACTGAGAATACAAGCGCAGGTTCTTCGCATTGCGTTCAACATCACCATCTGCCAGGCCCTTCTCAAGTATTTTTGCAGCCTTATAAGGCACATCATTAGCAAGATACAACTGAGCGATTTGGAGCAGTTCAGAATTAGTGGTTAACAGGTTTTGATCATAAGCCGATGCAAATGCAGACAACTGCTTCTGCTCATCATCCAGCTCACCATAAACAGCCGACAACTGTGACCAGTATTCTTTCTTCGGCCAGTTCGCCACCAATACCTGAAGAATGTCACGAACCTTTTTGTTGTTACCTTTCTCCCAGTACGCAACCCGCAACAACAACCACCACTGCTCTTTGGTCTCAGTACCACGCTCTCGCGCAATAGCCATAGCTTTTTCAACCGGAGGGATAATCTTATCGATTTCCTCGAGCTGGTAGTAACCGGTGGCAATAAGAATATAGGGTTCCGGGCCCGGGTTCTCTTGCGTCTTCAACCAATTATTGAGCAGGTCAATAGCTTCCTGATACTGCTCGGTAGTGAACTTAAGCTGCGCCAAAGTGTAAATAACCTGATTGCGCAGACCCGGTGGAATCTCCTGCAGTGCGATAACTTTTTCGTAGGCATCAATACTCTGCTGGTACTTCTCCTGACTGTAATAAATAAAGCCATAGAAATTATACAACTGGGCTTCTTCGTATTCCGAAAGACCATCCAAGGCAGCGATTTCCTTGAGCTGAGCTTCTGCAGCCGCAAAATCGGGTTCCACAGATTCATCTTCGGGGGCGGCAAGCGCCTGGGCTTCAGAAAGGCGCTTGTATACACGCTCGCTCATTGAGCCGGTTTTGGTGGTCTCACGCTTCTCGCTCTCAGCCGCTTCTTGCGCCGATACAGAGGTTATCGTTAGCGCGAACATCAATGCGCAGAGGCCGGTAAAAACAAGAGCCCTGATCATCGCAACCGATAAACCAGCCAACTTTGGTGAATATGCTAGCGAGCTCATCCTTTAGTCCTCCAGCTTATAGGTAATGACGTGACGCACGCCCGGCACTTCAATCGGATTGCCATCAACCACACGAGGCTTGTACTTAAACCTCAATACCGCATTTAACGATGCTCTGGCAAACAGACTGCTTGAGCATTCGACAACACTCGGGTCACGAACTGCGCCCGACGTGGTCACGGTGTACTCAATGAGGCAATCGCCTTCCACACCGCGGGTCATCGCACGCCGAGGGTAGATGGGCGCCACTTTCACAATTGGCAGGTAATCACCATCGACAATCTGAAAACCACCGAGTTGGTTTTGGACAGAAATTGAGCCCGATATAGGCGTCATCGAAACGGCCTGGCTGGTATCGACATTATCCATCTGCGGCGGCGGAGCATCAGGTGGCTGAGTATCCGGCTCAGGCGGCTTATCCGGTTTATCTTCTTCCTGATTCACTGTTTCGTCACGTTTGACACGAACGAAATCGACAAACTTAAATTCTTGATTCTTCGTTAGCGCCTGTTTACCCGTGGCGATAAGTACCTGCATGGTCCATATCAGCCCAAAAGTCACCACAGTAGCGGCGACAAAAGCAATTGCGTAACGACTTAGTGCCGCAACATTCATATACTAGTCATCCTGTCTCTAAACCCGGCTTGCTTTAAATCTGCACAATAGGCGTTGCAGCGAGCCATTTGCTTAGCACTTAAATTAATCGGTCAGCGAAGCAATCGAAACGTTAAACACCTTAGCTTGCCGCGATGCATCCATCACACCGACCACGGTTTCGGTATACGCCTTTTTATCGGCCTGAATTACCACCGACCCCTCAGGGTTTTCGGCATGCATGCGCTCTATCACGGCCCGGACTGCACGCGGGTCAACCTTGCGCCGATCAATCCAGATCTCATTTTTGTCATTAATCGCTATCAGAATATTAGCATTCTCAGCAACCGTTGCTGTAGGCGCATCGGGTCGATTCACATCAATGCCCGATTCTTTAATAAACGAAGCAGTAACAATAAAAAAGATAAGCATAATGAACACGACGTCCAACATCGGCGTCAGGTCGATTGAAGTATCTTCTTCCTCTTGAGCTTGAGTCACACCTCTACGCATGTTCTATCCTCTCGTATCTGTTACGTTTTAAACAATGAAAACAGGGCATCTAGCCTTAATGATCCATCGTCAAATGTTCTTCAATGTATTCTACTTTGCGCTGAACAGTGCGGGTAATCATCGTCACCAAAAACACACCTGATAGAGCACCCACCATACCGGCCATAGTCGGGATAGTGGCTTTCGAAACACCCGCAGCCATCGACCGAGCATTGCCCGTGCCCGAAATTGCCATCACATCGAAAACCTCAATCATTCCGGTAACGGTGCCCATAAGCCCCAATAACGGACAAAGCCCAACCAGCGTCTGAATGATAGGCACCGATTGATTTGCGGCAATTGAATACTTAGACAGCAGAGAATCGCGAATGGCATGCGCATTCCAAGAACGGCGCTCCTCACGAGCTTCCCAGGCAGACAGGGTCTCATCACCGAGCTTTTGCAGCCCGGTACGATAGTAAATCAGCCGTTCAAAAATCAGGGCCCACATAGCAAAAATGACAACCGCTATGTAGGTGAGGACGTCGCCGCCCATAGTCATGAAATCCCTGACCGCTTCAAATGCATTAACTATGAATTGCATTATTCAGTTTCTCCGACGATACCTGCCCCGCAAGGGGCAGGTATTCAGAAATTTCCTGTTATCAGGCCCGGGCACTCTTCTCAGCATGCTGCGCAATAATACCTGCGCTTTGCTCTTGCAGAACCTGAACAATACGCTTACTGCGTCCGCTCACCAGCGTATGCAACAACACCATCGGAATAGCCACAACAAGACCAAGCACTGTGGTTACCAATGCCTGAGAAATACCACCAGCCATCAGCTTCGGATCACCCGTGCCGTAGAGGGTGATAGCCTGGAAGGTATTGATCATACCGGTCACGGTACCCAAGAGACCCATCAAGGGAGCAATCACAGAGATAATTTTAATAAAGAGCAATGCACGGTTCAGTGCAGGGGTCTCTTTAAAAATAGCCTCCGACAGCTTCAGCTCCAGCGTCTCGGTATCGACAGATGTGTTCGACTGGTACACAGCCAGAACCCGACCCAGAGCATTATCATTGCTCGGTGTATCGCTCGCTAACTGAGCCGTAACCTTGCGACTCGCAATACCCAGCACAACCAGACGCTCCAATGAGATCAACAAGCCCACAGCACCCAGTGCCAGAATCAGATAACCCACAAGTCCGCCCTGCTGGACTCGCTCGATCAGATTCGGACGGGCCACCAGTGATTTCAGTACACCACCCAAAGTGGGATCAAGCCCAAAGCGAACCGGACCATCGGTTGCAGAAAGCAACTCTTCGGTGCTGTTGGTAAAGCGAGACTGCTCAGGCTGCCGCGGCAATTCTGTGAGGTTTTTGGTGCTTGGTTCGTAGTTGAGATACTTACCATCAGCAACGACACCATAGAGACCAACACGGACAACATCCATTGTCTCCTTAGTACCGTCCTGAGTCGTCACCTCAGCCGGGAACTTCACAACACGACCGCTTTCAGTCATCTCACGTTGCAGCTCAAACCACAGACCTTCAATGTCTTCCATTGATGGAAGTTCGGAAGAACTGCCAATTTTCTTAGCCAGCGCTCCAAGCTGTTCGCCACGATCAGGGTACTGAATGCTGGTAACCGATGCATCGAAGTTACCGCGGGCATCGCCGGCAACCTGCTGCATAACGCCAAACAACTCTTTTAGATCACCGAGACGCTCAGCATAAGTCTCCTCAAGAATATCCAGCTCTAAGGCGTTCTCCTCGAACGTTGTTTCCAGTCGTTGACTGCGATTTTCTTCAGCAACTTTTTCGGCTCTAGCGTCCTTCAGAAGTTTATCTTGCTCATTCCGCGAGGCCCTAAAACGCTGCTCACGAGCACGGTTTTCTTTATTGTCATTTACGGTGCCCTGCTCTACACGACGCAGCAATTCATCGAGACTCAATGCATCCTGAGCCTGAACACCGGTAACGCCCAACATGGCGACAACAGCTGATACAGACAGCAATTTAACAATTAAACGGCTCATTGGTTTGCCTCCGGGGCGTCGACAGGCATCATCAGCAATTCTGGTGCAATTTCTTTACGCGCAATACGAATACCTTTGCGGATTTCGCTGCGGTAATCACTGCCAAGGTCAATCCAGGTGCGGTTCCTTTGATCCCATACACCGGACAATTTGCCGTCTTCACTCTGGTATAGAAGGCCGATGCGGCCGATACGCAGAAAGTCTACCTGCCGAACAGCGCCATCAATAGTCAGCTCACCTTTGTAAGCTTCAATCGTGCGGCCAAATTCATTTTCGATCTGATAAGCCTCGGTAACCTTGCGAAATTTCTCAGCAACGGTGACATCCTGACGCTCAAGAGTTTCTTCTAGACCATCGACGCGGTTACGACGCTCCTCAAGGAGAAAAGGCACATCGAGCTCAACGAACTGATCAAGAGAATCGACCATATTAGTCATTAAGGGAACAATCTGACGGTTGATAATTTCAACCCCATCAATAGACGCTACCAATTGCTCCTGCTGCATCTCCTGACGAGTGATTTGTCGTTCCAGCAATGTGTTGTACACCTGCAAACCTTCGATCTGTTTAAGTACAGCTTTGTAGCTGTCTTCAAGACCGCGGGTCTCATCAACAACCGCATCAATTTTCTGCTGCGACTGTTGTGACAGTTTAGTGCGTGATTGCTGTTTAGCTAGGACGTCATCGACTGATTGGCTGATCCCTGCAACCGGATAGGCAAGTGCCAATATGACACCACCAGCCAGCAGCCGGAATCTCCTGTGCGTCAAACTCATGAAGTCTCCCCTTCTCAACGGAGTGAATTAGATTGTGTAAATGGCCATGGGAAAGCGCTTTATCCAAGCCGCCGCGCCTGCAGCAACTCAACTCCACAAGTTAAACGGGAACGCCCGCGACAAACCTTGCGTCATTCTTGATAGCCTGCCCCCACAGCAGAACCCTATTTATACAGACCGAAACGCATAAAAGCCAACTTTTGCAATTGCGCCGAGCCGTGCAAACAGGCAATTAAGTCTGGCTGCATAGAGCGGCGGCAGGATAGCACAAGCAGCAATGAACGCCAGCATTTTGGTTAACATTTTTTCATCGGGCATCCCAGCAAAGTTCGCCACTAGCAACGTCTTTAGGACAACCTTGAAACACGAATAATTCCATGAAACGGGCCCGATTGATTCTGTGCACAAATCGTTGGCCCCAAGGGTCGCATTGGTGGGCAAGCATCCGGGCGTCGGTATCATCAGCGCCAGCGCAGCGACAAGCCACATCTTTCTGACCACATTATCCCGCTAAATTTCATTTTTTTCAGTATTTTACCGAATCACTCTCATATTAATATCATCAAGCGAACAGGCCCGAACCACGGCTTAAGCCACGACGGAAATGAACGCGACGCGATACTGCCGCAGCCGCTGTATTGCAGGGGTCTGAAGCAACGACCGGCGCAAAGCAGAGGGAGCCAGCGAATCAAGCGCTTCAGGTTGACACAATGGCGCAATTCCATGAAAATCGCAGCATGTTTACCCGCACAGTCAACTCAAGCATTTTCCGGCCGGAGACGAGCAGTCGTCACCTGCTGTTCTTGCTGCTGCCTGAAAAGGCAACACGGTGGTGCGGACCTATAACCGGGTAATAGAGAAACAAATTACTGAAAAACCCCGCACCAAATGGTCGCGGGGTTTTTTTTGTGCTGAAAGCAATCAGATTGTCACGGGCAAGACCCTGACTCTGATGCACTGTATTAAAGTTATGGCAATGGAGAGAGTCAGATGAGCAATCAAGCGGATGATCGCGTCATCATTTTTGACACGACACTAAGAGACGGAGAGCAGGCGCCCGGCTGCAGCATGACGCTGCGCGAAAAACTTCGGGTTGCCTCGGCCCTCAATGATCTCAAGGTCGACGTCATTGAGGCTGGCTTCCCGGCAGCCTCACCCGGCGATTTTGAATCGGTGCAGGCGATTGCCACCGAAACGCAGGGCCCCACTATTTGCGGCCTCGCCCGATGCCATCCCGATGACATCGAGAAAGTTGCTGCGGCAGTCAAGCCCGCGGAAAACCAACGGATCCATGTTTTTCTTGCGACCAGCGAAATTCATCGCGAATACAAGCTGCACATGGCAAAAGAAGAAATCATCCGCAGGGCCGTAGCCGGCGTGCAGCAAGCCAAGTCACTTTGCGCACAGGTTGAGTTCTCGCCTGAAGATGCTTCGCGCACTGAGCCGGCCTTTTTGGCCGATGTGGTTGCGGCAGTGATTGAAGCTGGCGTTACCACTGTCAACATTCCGGATACCGTGGGGTACACCGTGCCTGGCGAGTTTGCGAACCTGTTCAGCTATCTTAAGCAAAATGTTGCCGGCATAGACGACATCGTCCTTAGCGTGCATTGTCACAACGACCTGGGAATGGCTGTGGCAAATAGCCTTGCCGCAGTGACAGCCGGTGCACGTCAGATTGAGTGCACCATAAATGGTATTGGTGAACGAGCCGGGAATTGCTCTCTTGAAGAAATCGTTATGGCGCTCAAAACCCGCGCCGATTTCTTTGGTATCGATACCGATCTTGATACACGCAAGCTCTACCCTACTGCCAAACTGGTTTCAACCATCACCGGCATGTCGATTCCGCGGAACAAGGCCATTGTGGGTGAAAATGCATTTGCTCACGAAGCAGGCATCCATCAGCATGGGGTTCTGCAGAATGCAGAGACTTACGAGATCATGAGACCCGCAGACATCGGGATCAAAGCAACAAGCTTAGTGCTCGGCAAACACAGTGGTAAGCACGCATTCCGCGATCGTGTTCAGTCGCTTGGCTTTGACCCTAGCGATGACGAAATTGTGCGGGCATTTGATGAGTTCAAAAAACTTGCCGACCGCAAAAAAGAACTGTTCGATGCTGATATTGAAGCGATCATCATGCACACGGGCGGTAAGCAACCTGGTCCATGGTCATTGGCAGACCTAAGCTTTTCTTCAAGCAAGAACGGGGGCGCGAAAGCCGAAGTTACGCTAATGCATAATGATGGAAAATCTGTTACGACCAGCGCGCAGGGCGATGGTCCGGTGGAATCAGTATTTATCGCACTCGAACAGGCAACCACAGTAACCCTGAAGTTGAAGAAATTTCAGGTCAACAGCGTAACGGTTGGCGAGGACGCTCAGGGTGAGGTGACCGCTACGGCAGAGTACAATGGCGACAGCTATCGGGGCCATGGGGTCAGCACGGATATCGTCGAGGCCGGTGCACTCGCCTACCTTGAGGTCATTAATCGCATCAGTCGGCGACTCGAATCTGGCACGCTAAGCACTGGTGGAGACAAAACCAAGACTGCAAATATCTGATACCACAAGGTATCAGTTTAAGGAGATGGCACAGCAATGAATAAGAGCGAATGGATTTGGCATAACGGTGAAATGGTTCCCTGGGAGGATGCCAAGGTTCATGTGATGACGCATGCTCTGCACTACGGGTCATCCGTATTTGAGGGAATCCGCGTGTACAAGACACCCGACGGGTCAAAAGCATTCCGCCTCAGTGCCCACACCAAGCGCATGTTGGAATCGGCAAAAATTCATCGCATGCCAATGAAGTGGTCTGTTGATGAGCTGAACACCGTATGCTGCGAATTGGTTGTAAAAAACAATCTCGAGAACGGTGCGTATATTCGTCCTATCGCCTATCGCGGATACGGTGAAATCGGTCTAGCACCCAGCAAAAATCATCCGGTTGATCTCTCGGTTGCCGCATGGCAATGGGGAACCTACTTGGGTGCGGATGCCCTAGAAAACGGTGTGGATGTCTGTATCTCGTCTTGGCAGCGCGTCGCGCCGAATACCATTCCTGCCCTGGCTAAGGCGGGCGGTAATTACCTGTCGAGCACCCTTATCAGCATGGAAGCCCATGATCGTGGCTTTGATGAGGGCATTGCTCTATCGACCGACGGCACTGTATCTGAAGGGGCTGGCGAAAATATTTTTGTTATTAAAGATGGTGTGGTTTACACGCCAGGTGCAGCAGCATCGATCCTTACAGGCATTACCCGGAACAGCGTCATGGTGCTGGCAAAAGAAGCAGGTATTGACATCGTGCAACAAAGCATTCCGCGCGAGATGCTGTATATCGCAGATGAAATATTTCTGACCGGCACTGCTGCCGAAATCACTCCGGTGCGTTCGGTCGATCGTCTGCCTGTCGGTAACAGCGAACGTGGAGAGATCACGAAACATCTTCAGGATGTATTCTTCGGCTTGTTCTCGGGGAAAACAGAAGATAAATGGGGCTGGCTAACAGCACTTAAATAGGCGCCCGCAGCCCTCAGGTTCGCAACTCCGGGGTTCTGGCTAACAATAATGGCACAGCAACCTGAACTGCCGAATTAACACGCACAGCAATAACAATACGAATTACTCATTTGCATTAAACTGGAGCACACGCCGTCATGGGTGGAAAAACTTTATTCGACAAAGTCTGGGACGATCACGTCGTCGTCCCGGAAAACGAACAAACACCAGCGGTGTTTTACATTGATCTGCACATAGTGCATGAAGTAACAACCCCGCAGGCGTTTGACATGCTGCGTGAGAAAAAGCTTCCGGTGCGTCGTCCCGATCTTATGCTGGCGACCATGGACCACTCAACGCCGACGGTTCCGGTAAACGACTTATCGGCGCTTGATGATCCGGCCATATCCGCTCCTGAACCTGCCAAACAAATACGCCAGATGATTGTTAACTGCGAAGAATTCGGCATCGAATTGCATGGCTTTGGTGATCATCACCGTGGCATCGTTCACGTTATAGGCCCTGAAATTGGTGCCACTCAGCCAGGCAAGACTATCGTCTGCGGTGACAGCCACTCGTCTACCCATGGCGCTTTTGGCGCACTCGGTTTTGGTATCGGCACCACGGAAGTTGGCCATGTACTCGCCACCCAGTGTCTGTTACAGCGCAAGGCAAAATCAATGGCTGTGAACATTACTGGCAAGCTGCAACCGGGTGTCTCGGCAAAGGATATTATCCTCGCATTGATTGGCAAGATCGGTGTTGACGGCGGTACAGGTCATGTCATCGAATATCGTGGTGAAACGATTCGCGGCTTGAACATGGATGAGCGCATGACCATCTGTAATATGTCCATCGAGGCTGGCGCCCGTGCAGGCATGATTGCCCCCGATGAAACCACGTTCGCGTACATGAAAGGGCGCGACAAAGCACCTCAGGGTGAAGACTGGAA
Source organism: Gammaproteobacteria bacterium (assembly GCA_029245525.1). Taxonomy (GTDB): domain Bacteria; phylum Pseudomonadota; class Gammaproteobacteria; order Steroidobacterales; genus JABIQA01. The sequence continues at coordinate 19,330 of JAQWPD010000059.1, forward strand.
CATCGCAGTTGAACGCTGGAAAGAGCTAAAGACCGATGCTGATGCGAGTTTCGACAAAGAAGTGAGTCTCGATATATCCGATCTGGAGCCACAGGTCACCTTCGGCACGAATCCCGCCATGGTTGCATCAATTAGCAAAGCTATTCCGAAGATCGATGATCTCAGCTTTAATAAGGCCATCAACTACATGCAGGTTAAGGCAGACCAACCTATGCTCGGCACCAAAGTCGACATTGTGTTTGTTGGCAGCTGCACAAACTCGCGCATGACTGACTTGCATTCAGTGGCAAAAATATTGGACGGAAAAAAGGTTGCCAGCAATGTTCGCATGATGATTGTGCCCGGCTCCGAAGCGCTGAAATCTCAGGCCGAGACCGATGGTCTGGATAAAATATTCACTGCCGCAGGTGCAGAATGGCGGGAAGCCGGCTGCTCGATGTGCCTGGGCATGAACAGCGACAAACTGGGTAAAGGTCAGTTGTGTGTCAGTACCAGCAACCGTAACTTCGAAGGACGACAGGGTCCGGGCGGACGTACCGTATTGGCAAGTCCTGAAACCGCAGCAGCATCGGCTATCGCCGGCGTCATTGCCGATCCCCGCGACTATATTTAGGATCATATATATCATGGAAAAGTTAACAAAACTCACCTCCAAAACAACCGTTTTGCCCATTGATGACGTCGACACTGACCAGATTATTCCGGCACGCTTTCTTACCACCACAACGCGCGAGGGCATCGGTAAGGCACTTTTTGCCGATTGGCGCTTCGACGCGCAGGGAAACACGATTAAAGATTTCCCGCTTAACGCACCGGGCATTGCTGAGTGCAAATTCTTAGTGGCCGGTCGAAACTTCGGTTGCGGCTCATCACGTGAACATGCGCCCTGGTCCCTCGTTGATTTCGGCATACGCGCGGTAATCAGCAGTGAGATCGCGGATATCTTCCGTAATAACTCGCTTAAAAACGGCTTAGTCCCTGTCATTGTCGATAATGATACCCACCAATGGTTGCTGGCTAACCCTGGTGCAGAAGTAACGGTTGACGTTGAAGCGCGCGAACTGCGGTTGCCAACCGGCAAAACGGTGACCTTCCCTATCGATAACTTTGCCCGGCATTGCATTCTTGAAGGTATCGATCAAACAGGCTTTCTTATGCAGAATGTCGATAACATTGGACGGTTTGAAAACAACCGGTCGTGGCAGCCATGAAAGCAACAATCGCTATTCTCCCGGGCGACGGAATAGGTCCGGAAGTTACTGCTGAAGCCGTAAAAATACTCACTGCTATAGCGGCGAAGCACGGTCATGAGTTTGATATGCCACAAGGCCTGATCGGCGGCGTGGCGCTTGATGCTGAAAACGATCCGTTCCCTGCCAGCACAGCGGCTGTTTGCGAAGGCGCCGCAGCCGTGCTGCTTGGTGCGGTCGGCGGCCCCAAGTGGGATACGGTGCCTACAGAATCACGCCCCGAACGCGGCCTGCTCCGGCTTCGTGCGCTACTGAATGTCTTCGCAAACATTCGCCCGGTGGCGGTAAATAACGTTCTTGCTGGGGCCTCACCTATCCGCGCTGAACTTCTGGAAGGTGTCGACATGATTGTCGTCCGCGAACTCACCGGTGGCATTTACTTTGGAAAAAAGGAGCGCAGCGCTGACAGTGCTACCGATGTCTGCACCTACACCCGCAGTGAAATAGAGCGCGTACTGCGCATTGCCGGACAAATGGCTCAACAGCGTCGGGGCAAGGTGACCTCTGTCGATAAATCAAATGTCCTCGAAACATCGCGCCTGTGGCGTGAAGTGGTTAATGAGTTAATGCCCCGTGAGTTTCCGGATGTGCAGGTTGAACACCTTCTGGTTGATGCCGCAGCAATGCACCTGTTGTCGCGCCCGGCCGACTTTGACGTTATTGTTACCGAAAATATGTTCGGCGATATTCTGACCGATGAGGCCTCAATGCTTGCCGGCTCAATGGGCATGTTACCGTCAGCCTCACTGAACGATGGCACTGTCGGTTTGTACGAACCGATTCACGGTTCAGCGCCCGATATCGCGGGACAAAACAAAGCCAACCCCTGCGCCACCATCATGAGTGCCGCCATGTTGCTGCGTCACTCACTCGGGCTAACGGCGGAAGCCGATGCCGTTGAAGCTGCCGTCAATCAGGCGCTGTTAAACGGGGCGCGAACCGGCGATATTGCTCAAGCCGGCGACACCGTTGTGGGTACCCAAGCCATGGGTGATGCGGTGTTGCAAGCCCTCGGATAAGCAGCAAACCCGCCAATAGCAACAAAAACGCCCCGGTTTCGGGGCGTTTTTGTTTTGCCGCAACGACCCGCTTGTCTGCGAAGTGACAATCTGTTAGTGTACTAGCGTGTTAATACATTAATGCAGACGATACTATGAAAGATCACCGAATACTCTCATCGCAAGAAGAGCAAGCCGCAGAAACCGCTCTGTACCGCGCGATACTGGCACTGAAGAGCACCGAAGAGTGTCGCAACTTCTTCAACGACCTGTGCACACCCGCAGAATTGCAGGCAATGAAAGATCGCTGGTTTGTCGTCGAACTGCTCGATAAAGGCAAAACCTATCGCGATATTCATGACCTTACCGGCGTGAGTATCACCACAATTGGTCGTGTCGCCCGCTGCCTCAATAATGGTGCCGATGGGTACGCCACAGTTATAAAACGAATTGGAAATAAGTCGTAATGAATGCAGACAAACAAACCCGAATTAAGATTGCTATCCAGAAATCGGGTCGCCTTACCGACCACTCACTGGAGTTGCTGCAGCAAGTTGGCCTGAAGTACAGCCGCGGGCGCGATCAACTCATCGGCTATGGCGAGAACATGCCGGTCGATTTTCTGCTGGTCCGTGATGATGATATTCCCGGCCTGGTAAAAGACGATGTGTGCGATCTCGGTATCGTCGGTTTGAACGAATTAGAAGAACGGCGCATTCAGTATAAAAATGATGGAATCGATAATGCATTTCAACAGATTATGCCGCTGGACTACGGTCAGTGCCGGCTCGCGTTTGCCTATCCGGAAAATGGCAGCATTAAGAGCATTGCTGACGCTAAAGACAAATGCATTGCCACCAGCTACCCATATATCGTCACCGAGTATCTAAAAACAGCGGGTATTAATGCGGACGTAATTGAGTTTTCCGGCGCAGTAGAAATTGCACCGAGCCTAGGCCGTGCCGACATGATCTGTGATCTGGTATCCAGTGGTGCCACGCTTGCGGCCAATAAATTGGTCGAAGGCGAGACCATACTGCAGAGCACCTCGGTACTCGTTCAAACCACTGTGGCTCTGTCTTCTGAAAAACAGCAATGGGTCGACAAGATTGTGCAACGGATTAAGGGTGTGCAGCAGGTGCGTGAAAGCAAATACATCATGATGCATGCTCCCCGCTCAGCGCTCAAAGCGATTACTGATCTATTGCCGGGGGCTGAGTCACCGACGGTGCTGCCTTTAGGTGGCATCGATAATAAAGTGGCTGTGCACGTAGTCTGTCGCGAAGCTGTATTTTGGGACACGCTGGAAAACCTAAAAGCGGTAGGTGCCAGCTCTATTCTGGTTTTACCTGTGGAGAAAATGCTGGCATGAGCGAGCGTCTTAGAACAATCCGTTGGCAACAACTGACTGCAGCAGAGCAATCGGCGGTACTAGAGCGTCCGGCTGTTAAAGCAAACGCTGAAATATCAGCCGAAGCAGCCTTGATCATTGATCGAGTAAAACAAGGCGGCGATAAAGCCCTTATCGAACTCGCGGCTGAACTCGATCAGGTCAAGCTGACCGAGCTTAGCGTCAGCGATACCGAAGCCGCTGAAGCCGCGGGTCTAATCGGACCTGATGCCTGTAAGGCAATCAATACCGCCATCGCTAACGTCACGACTTATCACGAGGCTCAGCAGACTGCGCCGATGACCGTTGAAACAACGCCGGGTGTTGTCTGTGAGCGAATCATCCGTGCTGTCCCTGCGGTCGGGTTGTACGTGCCTGCAGGCACGGCACCGCTGCCCTCCACCGCAATTATGCTGTCTGTTCCGGCCGCAATTGCCGATTGCAATACCCGGGTGATGTGCACTCCGGCTCGCCCCGATGGCAGGGCTGATCCGGCAGTGGTCTATGCAGCATGGCAGTGTGGCGTGCGTAACATTTATAAAGTCGGTGGTGCGCAGGCTGTAGCGGCAATGGCTTACGGCACTGAAAGTATCGCTAAGGTCGACAAAGTATTCGGGCCGGGTAATGCCTGGTTTACTGCCGCCAAAACGATTGTGTCGGCGGACCCTGGTGGTGCCGCGCTCGACATGCCTGCAGGCCCTTCCGAAGTTATGGTTGTCGCTGATGACAGCGCTGCTGTGCGCGCCGTCGCGCTCGACCTCCTCTCACAGGCTGAACATGGTCCGGACTCGCAGGTAATTTTGGTAACCACCAGCGAGCAACTGGCGAAAGCGGTTGATGCGGCAATTGGTGTAGCCCTTAAGACCCTGCCCCGACGCGCCATTATCGAACAGGCTCTGAACTACAGCATGAGCATTCTGGTCGACTCGATTGAAGAAGCCATCGATGTCGCCAATGCCTATGCACCCGAGCACTTAATTATTCAAGTGAATGCACCGCGCGATTATATGAAACGGGTGCAAAATGCCGGCTCTATTTTCCTTGGCCCATGGACGCCTGAATCGGTAGGCGACTATTGCAGCGGCACGAACCATGTCTTACCCACCTATGGCTACGCCCGTTCCTACAGCGGCTTATCGCTGGCTGCATTCCAGAAACAAATCTCGGTGCAAGAACTGAGCTATGCCGGACTAAAAACGCTAGAGCCCACCGTCACTGCGCTCGCCGGACTGGAAGGCCTGGATGCACATGCACAGGCGGTGCTGGTGCGAATTGAAGATGAGGAAGGAAAGCAAAGCTCATGAGCAGCACGGCAGCAAAACTGGTGCGACCTGAAATTGGCGCACTCAAACCCTATGTCGCGGCATCCTATGCCGAGGGTGTGCTGCGTCTTAATGCAAATGAAGCCCCATGGAGTCCGCTTGCACCCAACAGCCGCATTGACCTAAACGACCTCAACCGCTATCCCGATGAACGACCGTGGGAGCTTACAGCGCGCCTTGCCGACTTTTACGGTGTCGATCCCGATTGTCTACTGGTAACCCGTGGCAGCAGCGAGGGCATCGACCTATTGATTCGCAGTTTCTGCAGATCCGGTATAGATGAAATTATTATCAACCCCCCAACCTTTGGCATGTATCGGGTGTATGCGGATGTGCAAGGGGCCGCCGTAAAAGAGTTGCCATTGCTGGCTGACCGGGGCTACGCGCTCGATGTTGACGCTGTTATTAATAACTGGAGTGACACCAGCAAACTGGCTTTTATCTGCACGCCAAACAACCCGACAGGTAACGCCGTACCTGCAGATGAACTCGATCGTTTATGCAAAGCGCTGGTGGGTAAAGGCATGGTGATTATTGATGCGGCCTACACCGAGTTCGCCGATTATGACCCCACTGAACTGCTCACCCGTTATGACAATGTTGTCGTGCTGCGAACCTTATCCAAAGCATTGGGGCTCGCCGGTGTTCGCTGCGGTGCTGTACTGAGCAATCCTGAAGTTATCGGCTATCTGCAGCAAATACTACCACCCTACTCTTACCCGAAGCCCTGTCAGGAGGTGGTGCTTGCGGCACTCAATCCGGCAAATCGAAGCGAGCAATTGCGACGTGTTTCCATTTTAAAAGAGCAACGCGAAAGACTGATTAGCTATTGTCGAAGCAACCCCGGGTTCAGCGCCGTGCAGCCAAGCAACGCCAATTTTATTTTTGTCACAGCGGTCAACCCTGACGATGTGATTGCGGCAACTGAAGCCGCCAAAGTACGCATTCGAGACTTTAGCAAAGACCCGGCAGCACCGGCTGGCTTTCGCATCACAGCAGGCACTGCTGAAGAAAACACCCAATTGATTAACGCCCTGGACACACTCAAATGAGCGACAAAATTATTTTTATCGATCGCGACGGCACTATGGTTATCGAACCCGCCAGCGACAAACAGGTTGACCGAATCGACAAAGTTGAATTGGTCCCCGGTGTTATTCCGGCGATGCTTGAATTGCGTGACGCGGGCTACGACTTTGTCATGGTGAGCAATCAGGATGGCTTAGGCACCGACAGCTTCCCGCAAGCCGACTTCGAAGCTGCACAGAACTTTATCCTTGATCTGTTCAGCTCTCAGGGCATTCAGTTTCGTGAAGTTCTGATTTGCCCGCACTTCAACGAGGACGGCTGCAATTGCCGCAAGCCATTGCCCGGTCTGCTCACGCCATTTTTGCGCGACAACAGCATCGACAGAGAAAGCAGCTACGTCATCGGCGATCGTCAGACCGATCTTGATCTTGCGATCACCATTGGCGTCACCGGTGTGCTTATCGACCCGACGGATACAAAGGCATGGGCAACCATTGCACGTAACATCACGCGGCCGCCGCGCGTTGCTGTAATCAACCGAAAAACGAACGAAACCAATATCGAACTGCGCGTCGACTTGGACAATCCGGGTACGGCTGACATTGATACCGGTATCGCTTTCTACGACCACATGCTGGAACAGGTGGCTAAACACGGCGGCTTCTCGCTTACGGTTAAGTGCAACGGTGACCTTGAGGTCGACGAGCATCACACGGTTGAAGACGTGGCTCTGGTGTTAGGTCAGGCAATCAAAGAGGCACTTGGTGACAAGCGCGGTATTGGTCGCTACGGCTTTACTGTGCCGATGGATGAAGCACAGGCAAGCGTTGCTATTGATCTGGGTGGTCGCCCCTTCATGGTCTTTGAAGGTGAATTCGATCGTGAAGCCGTTGGTGGATTACCAACGGAGCTCGTGCCCCACGTATTCCGCTCGCTCAGCGATACGCTGGCCGCCGCGATTCACGTTTCGGTGAAGGGTGACAATGCGCATCACATGATCGAAGGTTGCTTCAAGGCGACAGGTCGCGCGCTGCGCCAGGCTTTTGCCATAGAAGGCAATGATCTGCCCAGCACGAAAGGCACGCTGTAATGGCGGAGTCACTTGCCATCATTGATGGTGGCGGCGCGAACATTGCGTCGCTGACCTTCGCCTTGCAGCGCCTTGGCATCAAAGCTGAGCTGACCACTGACAAGTCGGTTATCGGCAATGCTGACCGAGTGATTCTGCCAGGGGTAGGCGCAGCTGCGGATGCAATGCAGCGCCTGAAAAATGCTGACCTTGTGCAATTCATTAAAGAGCTTCAGCAACCTGTGCTCGGCATTTGTCTCGGCATGCAACTCATGTTTGATGCCTCCGAGGAAGAAGACGCAGATTGCTTAGGGATTATTTCCGGCACGGCCAGCAAGTTCGCACCAGCGAAAGACCGCCCGGTGCCCCACATGGGCTGGAATAAAGTGAAACAGCAGAACGATTCGCCACTGTTTGAAAACATTGATGACGATGCATACTTTTACTTTGTGCACAGTTTTGCGCTGCCAGTGTGTGATGCAACTGTTGGCATGACCGACTACGGCAAATCATTTACTGCAGCAGCCGAACAGAACAACTTTGTTGCCGCTCAGTTTCACCCGGAGCGCTCCGGTGCTGCCGGCGCTCAACTGCTGCGCAATTTTATTAGCAACTATTAAATAAGTTACTGGACGCATTCATGGAAGTTATACCTGCAATTGATCTGATGAACGGCGGCTGCGTACGTCTGTACAAAGGCGACTTCGACCAGGTCACCGAATACGATCAGGATCCACTGGATATCGCCGCACGCTATCGTGAATCCGGTTCCGAACGCCTGCACTTAGTGGACCTTGACGGTGCCCGCAGCGGCGAACTGGTCAACATTGATGTCATTCGCCGGATCACCAGTGAGCTTTCACTGAAAGTTCAGGTCGGTGGCGGCATCCGCGATTTTGATCGTGTGCAGCTGCTGCTGGATGCCGGGGCAGACCGGGTGGTTATTGGCTCAACTGCAGTGCAGCAACCTGAAGAGGTTGCAGGATGGATCAAACAAGTCGGTGGCGAACACGTGGTGCTCGCCTTTGACGTATTCATCGACGACAACGGCGTGCCTGTGCCACAGACTCACGGCTGGACAGAAGCCGGCGACAAAACACTGTGGGATCTGCTCGATTATTTTGTGGCGAATGGCGGTATTCACTACCTGTGCACCGATATCGATAAAGACGGCACGTTGGAAGGTCCTAACTTTGATCTCTATAGCGAATGCTCACGGCGTTACCCCGATGCAAAGTTTATTGCCTCGGGTGGCGTTGCGTCTGCAACCGACTTACCGAAGTTAAAAGCAACCGGTGCCGATGGTGTGGTGACCGGTAAAGCTCTGCTCGACGGTCGCTTAACGCTTGAGGAGATACAGTCATTCTCGCAAAACGGATAATCCCCTGCCTCGACGTACGCGACGGTCAGGTCGTTAAAGGGGTGCAGTTCCGCAACCACGAGGTTGTGGGCGATATCCTGGCGCTTGCGGAACGCTATCGCGATGAAGGCGCCGATGAACTGGTCTTCTATGACATCACCGCAAGCCCGGACGGACGCACGGTAGATCGTCAATGGATCAATCGGGTAGCCGAAATACTCGACATACCCTTCTCTGTTGCTGGCGGCATCAAAACGCTAAAAGATGCCGAAGAAGTGCTGAACTACGGTGCCGACAAAATCTCAATCAACAGCCCCGCCCTCGCTAACCCAGACCTGATCAATGAGCTGGTCAAACGCTTTGGTTCACAGTGCGTGGTTATCGGCATCGACAGTCGCGATGAAGACAATAGCTATCGTGTTTACCAGTACACCGGTGACCCTGAAAAAACCAAACACTCTGGAAGAATCACTGCCAACTGGGTGAAAGAAGTTCAGGAAAGAGGCGCTGGCGAGATTGTGCTTAACTGCATGAATCAGGACGGCGTCCGCAACGGCTATGACTTGAAGCAGTTAAGTGAGATACGCAGTGTGTGCGATGTACCCCTCATTGCCTCTGGCGGTGCCGGTGAAATGCAGCACTTTGCCGATGTATTTACTGAAGCCGATGCCGATGGTGGACTCGCTGCCAGCGTGTTTCATAAGGCCATTATCGACATCGGTGACCTTAAACGATTCTTAAGCACACAGAATGTCGAAATTCGAATTTAACGCTGCCCATGCAGCAAGAGAAGCCACAATGAGTAATATTGATTTTTTAACCGAGCTTGAAACCATTATTGAAGAGCGCAGCAAGGTGTCGCCCGAAGAAAGCTACACGGCTCAACTGCGACACAAAGGCATCCCGTTTATCGCGCAAAAGGTGGGCGAAGAAGCCGTTGAGACTATTATCGAAGCGCTGCAAGGAAACCGGGAGCGACTCACCTCCGAATCCGCAGACCTGATTTATCACTTACTGGTATTGCTCAACAACAGCGACCTCTCACTGAGTGACGTTGCAGCCGAACTTCAACGCCGCCATAGTTAAGGCAAGCTGCTCACCGAATCAGCATCAAGGATCACGAGCATGGATCAGAACACACTGTTTGACCGCGTTATTGAAAGGATTGGCGCCGTTAGTCCGCTCAAAGCAATGCCGATTGAAGCTGAGCTCGCCAAACCAAAATCATTTCTAAAGCTGGTTGATGCCGAGCACTATAACTGGTCGAGCAATGAGTTTCGCAAAGTATTTGGCATGCGCTTCCGCGTCAAAGTGCCGCCGCTTGATCAACTCAATATTATTGCTTATCCGGCAGCGGACAAGAACCTGCCTATTTTTATCTTCTTTTGCATGCTCACCAAGCGAAAGTGCATTGCGCATATTAACGTCAACCTGCCCTTCTCTGATGCTGCCTATATTGACCAGCATGTAAAACCACTGGTCGACATCCGCAACACTTACGAGCCTTTCGAATGCAAAGATCGCTACCCCGCGTGGATGCAAAAGTTTCAGAATGAATGCTCGATATATGGCCTATTTCCCCGTGATCGCTACGATGATATTGCCGATTGCGCGATACGCTATGCCGACGCTTATATGCAGCAAGTGGCAGCTGCAGAGGTAGAAACAAACCCCGAGCGTCTGGGCCAGCTAAAGGCCTTTCAGGATCAGTTCATCGATGATATACGCACACAGGATAAGGCTCAGGGCATGATTGCAAAGATGATCGGGAAGAAAACCGCCCGCCGCATCTTCTACGAAGTTACAACGTAGAGCATTTATTAGCCTACTTTCCGAACTTTAACCCCATAAAAAAAGCCCGAAGCATCCGCTCCGGGCTTTCTTCATTTATGCAGGAAGCTACCTAAACGATAAACTCAGCTGCGATACCCCGAAGATTGTAGTTTGAACCCATAACATAGCCATACGCACCCGCATTGGCGATCAATAGCACATCACCCTCTTCTGTCGCAGGCAACAAGCGATCAACACCAAGACGGTCGCCGGTTTCACAAATAGGCCCTACAACCGAGACAACCTGACTCGGTGACTCATCCGCTTTACTGAGATTCGCGATCTCGTGATACGCACCATACAGTGACGGACGCAGCAACGAGTTCATGCCCGTGCTGACCCCCACATAGCGAACCTCGCCTTTGCCTTTTGTCTGCGTAACCGTGGTTAACAGCACGCCGGAGTTGGCAACCACATAGCGCCCAGGCTCCATCCAAAGCTCCAGTTGTGGGAACTCGGCTTTAACCGCATCAAGCGACTCTGACACTGCAGCCATGTCCAACGGCGCCTGACCAGGCTTCTCTGGAATCCCTAAGCCACCACCCAAATCGAGGAATTTAACTGCAGGAAACACCTCCAGCGCCTCCACCAAATGACGTGCAACGTAGTGCCAGTTATCGGCCTGCAAAATCCCGCTACCGGTATGGGCGTGCAAACCGACAACCGCAGCACCAGCCGAATCAACCAGCTCACATGCTTCTTCCAACTCGAACATAGGAATGCCAAATTTAGAATGCACACCCGCGGTGCGCACATGCTCGTGATGACCACGTCCCTGACCAGGGTCCAAACGCAATATCAGCTCTTTGCCGGCAAATAGCTCAGCCCAATGCCGCAACGGATGCAGGTTGTCCAGCGTGACCCGAACGCCCTGCTCCAAACCGAATGCATAATCTTCACGCGGCGCAAAGTTAGGCGTAAACAGTATCCGCTGAGGGTCAATATCCGGAAACAATTCAAGAACCCGGCGAATTTCGCCCGGTGAGACGCACTCAAAGTTCAAGCCACTCTCATGCACAATCCGTAAAACCTCAGGATTGCTATTAGCTTTGATGGCATAAAATACGCGATCAACTGACTTCAAGCCCAACAAATTGGCGCAGGCCTGCTGAATTGACTCGCGATCATAAACATAGGCGGAAGAATGCTCTTGGGCCAAGCTAATTAACGCTTCACGCTTTTGCATCCACCAGGAAGGAGCCGCCTCTGGCAACACTTTCTGTGCCGCAGGACCTTCCTGAATCTCCTCCCAGGTCTCGCCGAATACTTTGTCCCTTGCCTCGGCTTGAACCAGCGTTGCATGAAAGCTCTTCACCAAACGCACAGACTGCTCTTCATCCACCACAAAACTCAGATTCAGATCACTGGCGGCCTGACTCACCAAATGAATTTTATTTTCTTCAAAGACTTCCAGCGTCGGTCCGATCTCATGCAACAGCGCACGAATCTTCTGACCCACCAGACTGACTACAGCCACATTGGTTTGTATCTGCACACGACACAAACTGCTCAGCCGGTTGCGCAAACGCTCCAGCATGGCCTGATCCATTGAGTTCGCGCCGGGATCCAGCGTCACCGTAACGCTACTTTCCGATGTTGAAACAAGATCAATAGAAATTCCTAAGTCACTGAAAACCCTGAATGCATCGGCAAGAAAACCGACCTGATGCCACATTCCCAACGTTTCCATCGACACCAGCGTGATACCACGACGGTGCGACACCGCTTTCACCCTTGCAGAGTCATCACCGGCATCGCGAGTGATGAGGGTACCGGGCTCTTCCGGACGATGGGTGCAACGAACCCACAAGGGTATATCGTAGCTGCGCACTGGAGAAATCGAGCGAGGGTGCAAAACAGATCCCCCGGTAGAGGCTATCTCCTGCGCCTCTTCATAGCGCAGTGCTTTCAGCAAACGGGCGCCGGAGACGACCCGCGGGTCAGCGCTGAACATGCCCGGCACGTCCGTCCAGATTTCTAAACGCTCGGCCTCCAGCTTTGCCGCAAAATAAGCCGCGGAGGTATCCGACCCACCGCGCCCTAACAGCACGCTTTCACCCAGCTCATTGCGGGCAATAAAGCCCTGAGTCAGAACGATGTCACCGTTACGAGAAAAATCAGCCTGCAAGTCAATATCCGGGGCATAGGCACAGGTCGCCGACAAATAGCCCGCACGTTCAGCAACATTGCTTGGCTCAGTACTGGTAAGCACATCACGGGCATCAACCCAAACCACGGGCAAGCCCTGCTGTTGCAAATAGGCAGCACCCAGAGCAGTGGTCATCAGTTCGCCCATGGACATGACCTTTACCTGCATACGGTCACTCACTTCGCGCACTAAGCGGACACCACTCACCAGCTGATCCAGCTCTTCCAGGTAGCCACCCAACAAGGACTGACTGTCGAGACCCAATGAATCACCCAGCCCGAGATAACGCGCCTTGAGCTCGGCCAGCAGCTCAGCATGCTCTCCACGAGTGGCCAAGCCAAGCAGCGCTTCTAGCTGATTGGAGGTGCCACGAATAGCGGAGTGCACAATGACCGGCTGCACACCTTCAGCAACGCGCTGACGCACCAGGTCCGCAATAATTGCCCAGCTTTCAGCGGTAGCGACACTGGTGCCGCCAAACTTCATTACCACCCAAGGCACGGCAACCTCACTGTTCTGATTTTTTGCGTTCATAAGCCTTGCAAAGCCTTTGTTCTGAATATCTGTACCAGCCGACACTTCAAGCCGCCGACAAAAAAAAGCCCGCGGATGTGCGGGCTTTATTGTTTTTATCGAACTGTTTCAGTTCCCGCAAACATTGCCTCACACAAAACCAGCAACGGGTTTCTTACCTTTGCCGCGGGTATTGCGCATACGCTTCGTGTGAGACATGACCGCAAGTAGACCCAATACGCCGACACAGGTCAAGTACTGTTGCTAATTGCCAATAAGACCGGCTAATCGCCCGTTACTGCGCCGGTCGACGCCGAACTCACCAGCTTCGCGTATTTGGTGAGCACACCGGGCGTAGCCCCTGAGTCAGGGCACACCCACTTCGCCTTACGCCGATTAAGCTCCGCATCAACCACGTGCAGATCAATTTCACGAGTCTCGGCATTAATGGTGATGACATCACCGTCTTCAACCAGCGCCAGCGGACCCCCTAAGGCGGCTTCCGGACTAACATGCCCCACAACGAACCCATGGCTGCCGCCTGAAAAGCGGCCATCGGTAATTAGCGCGACCTTGTCTCCCAGACCTTTGCCCATAATCGCGGCAGTGGGGCTGAGCATTTCACGCATACCCGGGCCGCCTTTCGGCCCTTCGTAACGAATAATCACCACATCGCCGGCAACAATATTGCCATCCAAAATTGACTGCAAGGCCTCTTCTTCTGAACCAAAAACCCGGGCGGTGCCTTCGAAGCTGGTTCCTTCCTTGCCGGTGATTTTGGCAACGGCACCCTCGGGTGCAAGGTTGCCGTACAAAATAACCAGATGCGAATCCTCTTTAATGGGGTTGCCGAAGTCGCGAATAATGCCCTGGCCGGACGGATAGTCCTCCACATCAGCAAGATTTTCAGCCATGGTTTTGCCACTCACGGTCAAACAATCACCGTGCAACATGCCATTATCAAGCAAGCGTTTCATCAGCGGACGAATACCGCCAATCGCAATCAACTCGGACATCGAGTATCGACCACTGGGCTTAAGATCAGCCAACAGCGGCGTTTTTGCACCAATGCGAGTGAAATCATCGATATCAAGTTCAACACCCGACTCGCGCGCCATTGCCAACAAATGCAATACAGCATTGGTTGAGCCACCCAAGGCGATCACGACGGTGATCGCGTTCTCGAAAGCGTCACGAGTGAGAATATCGGACGGCCTTATGCCTTGGCGAACCATGTTCATTACGGCCTGTCCGGCGCGAAAGCAATCCTCGCCCTTTTCCTCGGACACCGCATTCTGTGCAGAGCTGTTCGGCAAACTCATGCCCAGTGCCTCAATGGCAGAGGCCATGGTGTTGGCCGTGTACATGCCGCCGCAGGAGCCAGCACCAGGAATTGCGGTGCGCTCAACCTCGAGCAGTTCCGCTTCACTGACCTTGCCGCCGGCAAGCCCACCAACAGACTCGAACACAGACACAATGTCGCGGCCCTCGGCTCCTGGCTTAATGGTGCCACCGTAGACAAATATCGAAGGACGATTGAGGCGAGCCAGAGCCATTAAACAGCCCGGCATATTTTTATCGCAACCACCAATGGCAACAATGCCGTCGAAACCTTCGGCACCTGCAACAGTTTCAATAGAATCTGCAATAACCTCACGCGAAACCAGCGAGTAACGCATACCCGGGGTGCCCATCGAAATCCCGTCTGAGACCGTAATGGTGTTGAACTCAAGCGCTTTACCGCCCGCCTCGTCAACACCTGCGGCAGCCCGATGAGCCAGCTTGTCAATATGCATATTGCACGGAGTCACCATGCTCCAAGTCGATGCAATACCAATCTGGGACTTATTAAAGTCTTCTTCAGCAAAGCCTACCGCACGTAACATGGCGCGACTCGGCGCCTGTTCAACACCATCGACAACAATGCTTGAATAACGGCGTTCCTGAGATTCTTTGGTTTTGTCAGTCATAATTTTTAAATTCTAGGGCTGAAAACAGCGGCTATTGTACACGCAAGGAGCGCTAAGGACGCCATTCTAAAAGGATTTGCCGGCGATATTTTGCTCGCCAGAGATGCTAACTACAGCAGTTTATTTGGGTTCATAATGCCATTGGGGTCAAACGCCAGCTTCACTGAACGCATTAACGCCAAGCCCACCGGATCGGCAAGCCTCGCCAACTCGTCCCGCTTTAACAGGCCGATGCCGTGCTCGGCGCTGAAACTGCCGCCCAGGCTTACGGCCAGACTGTGAATACGCTGGTTCATAACGCCCCACAATGCCAAAAAATCTTTGGCCGACATCGCTTCAGGCTGACTCAAATTAAAATGGATATTGCCATCGCCGACATGCCCAAACGGCACTGGACGAACTCCGGGCGCAATCGACTCCGCCACCGCCGACGCCTTCTCAATAAGCAGAGGAATCTGCGACACCGGTACTGAGATATCATGCTTAATACTTGCTCCAGCCAACTTTTGCGCTTCGGAGATCGCGTGACGAATACGCCAAAAGGCATCGCGCTGCGCGCCGGACTGCGCAACCACGCCATCGGTCACCAGACCAAGGTCGAGTTGCGCCTCAAGAAATGCCAATAAGCCTGTATCGACCATAGATTGTGAGCGTTGGCTGGACAGGTCAAGCAGCACATACCAACTGTATTCGTCATCGAATGGACTGTGACAACTGTCGATATGCTGTTGCACCATATCCATCGCAATATGAGGAAACGTTTCAAACGCGAGGATCTCATCGCCCAGTGCGGTGCGCGCGGCTGCAAAGAAATCAACCACCGCACTGATCGAATCCAGCGCGATCAGCGCTGTCGCCACGCTCGCAGGCTTGGGAAACAATTTACAGGTCACTGCGGTAATCACACCCAAAGAGCCTTCGGCACCAATAAACAGCTGTTTCAGGTCGTAGCCGGTATTGTCTTTGCGAACGCCTTTCAACTCATCAAGCACCCGGCCATCCGGCAGCACCACTTCAAGCCCAAGCACCAAATCACGGGTATTACCGTAACGAAGCACTGCCGTGCCTCCCGCATTGGTCGACACATTGCCGCCGATCTGACAGCTGCCTTCGGAGGCCATACTCAGCGGAAACAGACAATCAGCATCGGCTGCTGCCTGCTGCAGACGCTCGAGCACACAACCGGCCTCAACGATAATGGTGAAATTGGCGGTATCAATTGCGCGGATATCGCGCATCCTTTCCAAGGACAACAGCACCTCATTTTGATCATTCAGGCCGGGAATAGCGCCGCCAGCCAAACCTGTATTGCCCCCCTGAGGCACGACTGCCACGTTGTTCGCGTTGCAACAACTCAAGATGGCAGCAACTTCCGCGGTACTCGCAGGGCGCAACAACAATGGTGTGCACCCAGTAAATAACCCCCGCCATTCCTCAAGATACGCAGTTAAATCTGCGCTGCTATCGAGCCAGCCACCCTCGCCGACGATGGACTTTAGCTCAGCGATCACTGCGTCGGGAATCGTTTTTGTTAGCACAACAGACAACCTTTTATAATGCGTGCGGCTCGGGTTTGGCAGCGCGACAGGTAACGGGACCATCGCAGCAACCGGTTATAGTTGGGTTTCTCCACCAGCAACCATACAATGTGGACAGCATTTTGCACACCGTTGGCTGCATACCCTCAGAGACTGCGTATTACGCCCTATGGATAAAGTGAGCACAAATCACCTCAGCACACTCAAGATGAGCACCAATGGTGGCATTCTCGGGTTGGATCTAGAGGAACGCAGCAATCTGATTGAACTGGATCGCCAGCTGCACACTCACTGGGGCCTTGGCAGAAACTTTATTTTGGGCTGGTGTCCGCATGATCAGGGCATTTTGCTGCTGGTCGTGCCTCACTATGCTGTCGCAAGCTATGCGCTGCCCGATGAGGCCGGCGCTTCCGAACCGGACAGCCCCTCACAAAATTTCATCATGGACTTGCTGTCACGCCGGCGGCAGATAGACCAGCGTCGGCTCGAAAATGCAGCAAAATTATTTCATGTTGAGCCAAGCTATGTTGCTCTCAGAAAGCCACTCAATGAGGGCCAAACCGATCTCGATATTATCGAACAACTGGTTCGTCGCTACAGCATTAACTACATACCGAATCGTGCGGTGGCGCTTTTCGACATTGTCGGCTTCAGCCTGCTAACACCGTTTGAGCAAATGACCCAACTTAACAGTTTGTCGTACTCACTGAATTCGGCTCACCACAAAATGGTGGGCACCAACATTGATGTTAACTTTGCACGCTCGAGTACCGGCGATGGCTTTTACATTTGGAATCGCGACAATGGCATGCAGGCCAACAGCAATCTCTATCACTTAATGCATTTGGTCATGGCCGATAACGCTATTGCACGACGCAGGGCCAAAGGCCGTATCGTGCCGTTACTCAGAACCTGTTTCCACGTTGGTGGTTGCTACGAATTTCATCAGGCCGAAGGTCTGAGTCCAACGATACGCAGCGACATTGTCGGTGACGTAACCATTGAACTTGCGCGGATGATTGCGCAGGCTTTGCCCGGGCAAATTTTAGTCGGTGAATTTGAAACGCTGATGCCAGAAAACGAGTCTCGCGATGAAGTACTGGTTGACTCCATTCGCTTCGTCAATATCGCACAAAAAGATTTAAGCGAGCTTAACGGCCTGGAGCTGTCGGGCGAAGCCATCGATTCCATCAAGTGCTACCTGACAGGGCAACAACAAGGCAGTGGCCAATACTCGGTGAGGAAACTCTCCATCAGCGACAAACACGGTCTCACCCGAAACGTATTTAATGCGAAGATTAATATCTACCGCCGCGATGCGGAGCCCATTCTGCTGGGTATCGAAGACAAAATATTAAGCGATGGCAGCCTGGGAATGACCACGGTTACGCAAATCATTGCAGATTAACAGCGCATAAAAATTGTCAGCCTTGCTGCTCTTCAGCAAACATCACCCACATCGATAAAAAAAGTGCGGCGATAATGGGACCAAGCACAAAACCCGAAATCCCGAATAAACTAAGGCCACCGAGCGTGGAAAACAAAACCAGGTAATCGGGCATCCGCGTATCGCGCCCAACTAGCAGGGGTCGAAGCAGGTTATCGATAAGCCCGATGGCAATTGCCCCAAAGGCCAATAGAAAGATGGCGTTACCCACCTGACCGTTAATAAACATTATGAGTGCAGCCGGCGCCCAGACTAAACTGGCGCCAACCACCGGCAACAGCGATAGCACCATCATCATCACGCCCCAAAACACAGCCGCTTCAATGCCGACAAAATAAAACATCAGCCCACCCAATGCACCCTGAATAAGGCCAATCAGCAGGGTGCCTTTGATAGTGGCGCGCGACACCTCAGCAAACTTAGCGAATAACGCCCGCTCCCGCTCATCACCCAATGGCAATGCGTATATCAATGCTTCCAGTATCGTCTTGCCATCACGCAGAAAAAAGAACAGCAGGTAAAGCATTAAAAAAAACATCACCGTGAAGTTCACCGCATTCTGTCCGACCGTAAGCGCTAACGATCCGACAAACTGACTGCCGGTTACTGCAATACGGGACACATTGGCGCGAACGTCATTAATATTCACGCCAATATCGGCAAGGTACTCGCCGACTGCAGGCAACTGAATCTGGATCCAGGTGAGTATCTCGTTAGGGTCAAATTGACCGTTCTGAATCCGCACATAAAGCAGCGATGCCTCACTAACCACAGCAGAAAAAAGAAACATTGTGGGAATAATAACCGTCGCAACAATCAGCAATAACGTCAACAATGCCGCCGGTGTTGCGCGGCCCTTCAGCCGGCGCTCGATAAAGGTTTGGACCGGATTAAACACAATCGCCAAGGCTGCCGCCCAAAACACCGGCATAAGAAATGGCGACACAAGCCAGACAAACGCTAATGAAACCAGCCCAAGCGCACCAAGAAAAGAGGCCTTCTGCAGGGTCATGTAATAACTCCATTGCGACATAACGCCATTGAGGGTAATGAGCGTCTTATTGCATATCGCCAGAATCTGCGGAGAGTTGCAACTGCAACAACCGCCGAAGCCCCTGCTGAAGCATGCAAATGCCGATAAGCCCACGCGTATAACACCCCGAGTGCTCGACTGCAGATTAACTAATCTGCCGAATAACCGACTTTTTAGCTTGCAATAAAGCACACCAAGCTAGTCTTATAGGCAAGTGAAAGCTAGAATGCGCATTCTGCCACGTGGCATCAATCATGGAGATCAACACCTGTGGGCACTAGACACACACCAAGCGTACTGATCGCAGTTACCTTCACCATAACGTTTGTGCCGCAGATTGCATTAGCCTATGTCGGGCCGGGTGCCGGTATTAGCCTGCTAGGGGCGTTATGGGGTTTGATCGTTGGTGTGGTCATGGCTCTGGGGATTGTGCTGTTCTGGCCTATCCGGATAATGCTCAGAAAACGAAAAGCAGCCGCCGAGGCTAAAACCGCTGACACATCAGAAGCGCTGCCTGCAGAACCTGCTGTTTCTGCTGAGCCGGAGTCGGACCAAACGCCTTAAATTGCGCTCGATAACCGTTAGCGAGCTCACGCAGGATCAACATTAATTAGCGACACGGGTTGAACATGGGACTATTCGACATACCTGCACCTTTGTTCTCGGCAGCAAACAATCTGGTCTCTTTTCTTCCTGACACGCTTAAGCTAATGCTCTGGGCCATACTTGGCGCTGGAGTTTCGATGTACCTCTACTTGAAAATGTCACGGCAAGACGCCATTAGCCAAATCAAAAAAGACACCGTCATTGCCCGTAACGCACTGAGCGACTATGAAGGCACAGAATTTGGAGAAATGATGCCTTTGGCAAGCCGTGTACTCGGGCTGTCGGGCAAGCATTTTGCGGTTGTTCTCGGTCCTGCAGTACTTAGCTCACTGCCTGCGCTGACGCTCATCGTTTGGGTTAGCAGCCAGTTCGGGGTGGCGGTGCCGGCAGCGGGCACGAAAGTTTTAGTGACAACCACCCCGGCAACTCAATTGGTCTGGTCAGATAAGGTCAGCGAAAATGATATGGGTTATACCGTAGCCTGGCCCGGGCAAAATGAAGCAGTCACGGCAAAAAACAAAAATGGAAAACTGCTGTTTCAACTAGGCGCAGGAACGACACCGCTTATTCACAAAAAGATCTGGTGGAATAGCCTCATTGCTAACCCGGCCGGCTACCTTCCTGAGAATAGCAGCATAGAACTCGTTGAAATTCAGCTGCCCATGCAACAGTTTCTGCCTTGGGGGCCAGACTGGCTGAGAGATTGGGCAGGCTTATTTTTTATCGTGCTGCTGGGCGCATCTATTGGCATTAAAGTGATATTTAAGATTCACTGATGCCTATAACAGAAGATGATGCCATGAGCGATGACGAGCAAATTTTTCATGTGTCCAACAGCATGGAATTATTCGGGCGGCTAATCACCAATCATCCGGAGTTCTGGCGCAAAGTCGGCAATCTGGAAACCAAGCTGCTTACCGACCAACTTGAGAACAGCGAACTTAAAAGCCCCGTCTATGTCACCGGCCTCGCTCGCTCAGGCAGCACAATACTGCTCGAGACACTGGCACAAATTCCGGGTGTCATTTCGCATCGTTACAAAGACTTCCCCCCTGTGTACACACCCTATTGGTGGAACTGGTTCATGAAGCAGGCCGGGGCTGGAGCAATCAAGCCGCAGGAGCGCGCGCACCGGGATGGCGTTATGGTGACGCCCGACAGCCCCGAAGCTATTGAAGAAGTTATCTGGATGGGCGCGTTTAAACACTTGCACAATCCGGCTGTATCCAACGCCCTAAGCGCAGAAGCGGCTGACCCTGAGTTTGACCGGTTTTATCGGGAACATTTAAAAAAGCTTCTGCTAAGTCGTGGCGGAAATCGCTACCTGTCTAAAGGCAACTACTTGGTGACACGGCTGCAATACATCTTAAACATGCTGCCGGACGCCCGCTTCGTTATACCGGTTCGACACCCCTTCGGACACATTGCATCACTGATGAAACAACATGACTTGTTCAGCCGCGGCCAACAACACAACCTGCGCGCACGCGAGCATTTAAAACGGGTGGGGCACCTTGAGTTTGGTCTGGATCGGACGCCGATAAACACCGGTGACACCAGCACCACCCAATCAATTCTGAACTTGTGGGACAGCGGTGAAGAAGTGCGTGGCTGGGCACGTTACTGGAATCAGATTTATGGGTTCCTAACAGATGAGATGACAGAGAACCCGCTGGTAGGCAATGCGTCAAAAATCATTCGCTTCGAAGATTTATGTGCCACGCCCGCAGACACCATCATGGCTGTGCTCACGCATTGCAATTACCCGGCTGACCCTGACTTTATCAGCAGCACTGCAGCAGGCATTCACGCGCCCTCCTACTACAAGTCGACATTCACCGCACAGGATGAAGCCATCATTCTGGAGGAAACCGAGAGCGCTCGCGAGAAGCTGGGCTACAGCAACTAACGCAAAGCCGGCAGCACACGTTCGCCAATCATTCTGATCGAGTCTTCCGGCTGGTCATACAGGCGAATACCAAACTCGGTAAGACCCGCTGCCTTAAACGCCAGCAACTGATCAATAAAGCCCTCGACATCATCGGGGGTGCCGGTAAATGTGAGCTCCTTAACCAGTTTATTGGCTAAGGGCTCAGGCACACCGGGAAACTCCGCCGTATTGTTGATGTAGGCGTTTGCGAACACGTCAAACTTGTCTTCCACCAAAGCGCATTCTTCATCGCTTAAAAATGTCGAGATATACCAACGCTCCAACATACCGCGAACCCAGAGTTTGCGGCGCGCTTCATCCAACGCAGCGGCTTTATCTGACTTTACATGCCAGGAATACAGGTTACTGATACGGAAGTCTTGCGGATCACGGCCTTGCAGCTGAAGCGAGTCTTTGAGCACCGACATGGTTTCAGGCATGCGTGCGAGCGTTACGTCACTGAGCATGACACCGTCGGCGACATCCGCTGCCAGAGCCAGCATCTTGGGCTTGGATGCGCCCACATAAATTAGCGGGGCTTGGTCAGGCGCCCATGCTGGGTAATAGCCGCTCACTTCAAACACATCACCGTGGTAGTTCACCAGACTGCCAGTTGCGGCAGCACGGAGCATCTCGACACATTCACGCACCCCGCGAAGCATCTTCGGGTGCATAACGCGCCTGCCGGTCTTCAGGCCCATAG